>CALBVQ010000104.1 GCA_937969485.1 uncultured Saprospiraceae bacterium
AAGGCTATCCTTGCGTTTTCTGCCTTGTACTTGATTTAACCCGAAATATGCATTAAGATATCTATTACGAGCTGAAAATGCTTCGATAATGGGAACGTCCACCTCTTTTGATGCTCACCGTGATGGTGACCACGGCTGCGCTTCAAAAGAACTGTTGAGCTCTCATTCTCTTTGCATTTTAAGCTCTCATGACGAAAACCTAATGCATAATTCGGGTTTAATAATTCTTGAAAATAAAGTGAAACCTTAAAACAGAATTGGTATGTTAATTATCTTAACTTGTGATCGCTGGATGCTAATTAAAACTTAAAATATTGAGAACTTGTAGATTGAGTCATATGAAAATGATATTTTCGATAAAAGACCTACTTATGAAACAACTATATCTCCTTTTATTATTCCCATTTTTCATCAGCTGTAGTACAACTGTACTGCTTGTCAAGCCACATTATCAACTAATTAATGATTCATCTAGTCAAGTTAATGCGTATGAAGACTCATTGATAACAATACTATTTTCACCTGCAGCAGAGGTTTATGATTTCACTTTGTTGAATAGGACGGATGAACCCATGTACATCAATTGGGAAGAGACCTCATTCATAAAGGGGGATGTGGCTGGTCCTGTGATAAGCAAAGAGGTGGATTATTACGATAAACTACTACCCATGAAACCTACGTTAATTCCTCCTAAAATGAAGAGAGTTGACAAGATTATACCAATAGATAATATAGTGATTAATGATTTTGGGGCGAGACTTGAAGTTCCGTTGTCAAAAGCTAGCTTTAAGACTCGTGAACAAGTAGATTCATACTTGAAATCTACTGAAAATCATATAGTTTATCTTACACTAGAAACATCAACAGGGCCGGTAGCCTATCAGTTTACTTTTGATAATGTGGGAGAAATTACGAGTTATGAAGAATCTACTTTGAATAGCGATTTTGGTACGGGACTCTCTATGATGGCAGTCATAGTTGCAGTATTCGCGACGCTCAGAGTGACAATATGGTGAGTTGTTCATAGTATAAGATATGATTGTCCACATAAATTATACACCTTGAATAGAATACCCTACTTTTGCAAAAAAAACAAATATGGCAAGTAATAAAGACTTTTTGAAGGCCTTAAACCTGAAAGAAAAAAACGACGGTTCTTGGACTGGTGTAGAATCAATGAGTTCCTCTGATTATATATCTTCATACAGCCCAGTTGATGGGAAGTTGATAGGAGAGGTGAGTGTTACCACACGTGAACAATACGACGCAATTATTGCTAAATCGAAAGAGGCATTTAAAGTGTGGAGGGTGAAGCCAGCGCCTTTGAGAGGTGAGATCGTGCGACAATATGGTGATGCCTTGCGAGAGAACAAAGATGCCCTTGGTAGATTGGTGAGTTATGAAATGGGAAAAAGCCTGCAAGAGGGCTGGGGAGAAGTTCAGGAAATGATAGACATCTGTGATTTTGCAGTGGGACTTTCGCGACAGTTGTATGGATTGACGATGCATAGCGAACGTCCATCACATAGAATGTACGAACAATGGCACCCCATGGGAATAGTAGGAATTATTTCTGCTTTTAATTTCCCAGTTGCAGTGTGGTCTTGGAATTCTATGATCGCGCTTGTGTGTGGAGACGTAAGTGTGTGGAAGCCAAGTGAAAAGGCGCCAATGTGTGGAGTTGCATGTCAGAAAATTTTCGTTGATATCCTGAAAAAGAACGACGTGCCAGAAGGTGTTTCTTGTTTGATCAACGGAGATTACAAGGTAGGTGAGTACATGACAAAGGATCATAGTATACCTTTGATTTCAGCGACAGGTAGTTCGAGAATGGGTAAGATTGTAGGTGCTGAAGTAGCTTCTCGTCTTGGAAATTCATTACTTGAGTTGGGTGGTAACAATGCGATTATTATCACTGAGAATGCTGATATGGATGTGGTACTTACAGGAGCTGTGTTTGGTGCAGTAGGGACAGCAGGTCAGAGATGTACTTCTACTCGAAGATTGATTATTCATAGTTCGATTTACGAGAAGGTGAAGGAAGTGATGGCAAAAGCTTATAAGCAAATTAGAATTGGAGATCCACTGGATAGCAACAACCATATGGGGCCAGTTATCGATAAGGATTCTGTACAAACATATTTGAAGGCAATAGAATCAGCTAAGGCTGAAGGAGCTAATTTCTTAGTTGAAGGAGGAGTTCTGGAAGGAGAGGGATATGAGAGCGGATGTTACGTGAAGCCTTGTATAGCTGAAGCAAAGAATGATATGAAGATAGTTCAAACGGAGACTTTTGCGCCTATTCTTTATTTGATGAAGTACGACACACTTGATGAGGCAATAGAAATGCAGAATGGAGTGCCTCAAGGTCTGTCGTCAGCGATTATGACGGATAGTTTGAAGCAAGCAGAGAAGTTTTTGTCTACTGCTGGTAGTGATTGTGGAATCGCTAATGTGAATATTGGAACAAGCGGTGCTGAGATAGGTGGTGCATTTGGTGGTGAAAAAGAGACAGGTGGCGGAAGAGAAAGTGGAAGTGATTCTTGGAAAGCATATATGCGTCGTCAAACGAATACCATTAATTACAGTGATGAAGTGCCGTTGGCGCAAGGAATCAAGTTTGATTTGTAAGAAGAGTTGATTTCCATCAAAAGAAAATGTACCCTGCTAATCGAATGTTAGCGGGGTATTTTTTTGTCTGTTTTGGAATGGGGAAGCTAATGCGAAAACTAGGAAATTAAACCCGAATTATGCATTAGGTTTTCGTGATGAGAGCTTAAAATGCAAAGAGAATGGGAGCTCAACAGTTCTTTTGAGGCGCAGGCGTGGTCCCCATCACGGTGAGCATCAAAAGA
>CALBVQ010000105.1 GCA_937969485.1 uncultured Saprospiraceae bacterium
TGATATTAAAGGAGATAAGCTAGAAATTACGGCGACAAATCTGGAGAACACGATTGTTACTACTATGGATGTGAGTGCAGACGAGGATATTCGTATCGCAATCCCTGCTAAAATCTTGATTGAGACAATGAAGACTTTACCTGAACAACCAGTAACTTTCGATATCAATGCCGATAACTTTGCGATCGAATTAACAACTGCATTCGGTAAGTACAAACTAGCTGGTGACAACCCTGAAGAATTTCCAGAAACATCAACAAATAGCGATACGGAAAGCTTTTCTCTTTCTGGTAAGACAATAGAAAGTGCAATTACCAAAACAATCTTTGCAACAAGTAATGATGAGTTAAGACTTGCAATGATGGGTGTTTACATGCAAATCGATTTCAATACGGTTACCTTTGTAGCTACTGATGCGCATAAATTGGTTAAGTATCAATTTGGGGGGATCGAAAGTGATCAAACGGCAACTATGATCTTGCCTAAGAAAGGTCTTACATTGCTAAAGAATTCAATATCTGGCGGTGACGACGTAAAAATCTCATTCAACCAAAAGAATATTTTCTTCGAATTTGAAAATACAATGATCATCTGTCGATTGATCGACGCTAAATACCCTGATTACAACTCTGTAATTCCACTAGAGAATCCACAGATATTAAAAGTAAATAGAACTGACTTGATTAATTCCTTACGTAGAATTAATATTTACGCTAACAAAACGACGAATCAAGCCGTATTCAACTTAAGTGAAAAATCACTGACTATATCGACGCAAGATCTGGACTTTAGCAACGAAGCAACAGAGCAAGTGGCTTGTGAGTACATGGGAGAACCGATGAGCATAGGTTTCAACGTTAAGTTTTTAGCAGAAATGCTAAGTGTGATGGGAACCAAAGAAATTGAAATCCAAATGTCTACACCTAATAGACCAGGAATTCTAGTTCCATCTGACCAAAAGGAAAATGAAGATTTATTAATGCTTGTTATGCCACTAATGGCAAGTTACTAAAATGAAGATTGGCTTATTTTTTGGGTCGTTCAATCCGGTTCATGTTGGGCACATGATTATCGCCAACTATATGGCGCAATACAGTTCCTTAGATCAAGTGTGGATGGTAGTAAGTCCCCACAATCCTCATAAAAAGCGAAATACATTAGCAAACGATTATGACCGCCTGCATCTAGTAAATCTAGCAATAGGCGAAAACAAGGCAATACAACCGAGCAATATTGAGTTCTCTTTACCAAAACCCTCATATACGATCGACACATTGACTTACTTGAAAGAGAAATACCCAGCACATAACTTTGTACTGATCATGGGTGGAGACAATCTAGGGACATTCCACAAGTGGAAAAACTATGAGAAAATCTTAGAAAATCATGAACTATTTGTATACCAAAGGCCAAGTTACGACCTGGGAGAATTACAGGATCATGAAAAAGTCACGATCTTTGAAGCACCTTTAATGCAGATTTCCAGTTCTTACATTAGAAAGCAGATCAAGGCAGGTTTTTCTATAGATTATCTGGTAACAGAAAGTGTAAAAAGACATATTGAGGAAGCGGGAATGTATAAAAACTAGACATGAGTAATAAAATACCAAGTATACTTGTATTGTGTTTAATTGGATTGTTTGGCCAATCAGCGTCAGTGAATACTATAATCAACGACGCCAAGCCGACGCCAATGCAATGCTTAAACAATTACGTGAGTTTTGTTAATGAAAGCGTTCATGGGATGGTGATTGTCCATAGGTTAATGGAAAATTACAATCAGGAATTAAACAAATATGTCGATCTAGAAGGATACCAGATAAATAACTTTGGAAATAAAGATTTACCGCGTAACATATTTGAAGATCCAGACGAGTGGTTTTATAAGATTAGCCCTTGGGAGTGGTATGAAATTGCGGTTGATGGAAGCCAGTATTTGCCGAGTAGTGATAGCAAATCTCTAAATCGTTTAGCAGGAGGCTTACGCCAAAAGTTAGTACGGATTAATCAGATACGATTTGACCTAGATCAATTCCTCGCAACAAATGATATGACTGAAATTGAAAACGTACGAAAGGTTTATCAATTTTTAGAGGAAGGGACAGAGTTGTATGATTCTTTTTACGAAGAGCAGACCAAAATAGAGGTCGTTTTGATAAAATTATCACGGGACTACGGGTCAGTAGAGCCTGAAATGGCCGATCTGGTGAGAGTAATGGAAAAGTCGTGGAGTGCTTCAAAGAATATTTTGCGCTCTGTAAGATACAAGAAGGAAGAAATGTTATCTGGTCAAATCAATAGATTAGAGACTGAAATATCAATTTTAAAGGCAATAGATCTTACAACACATCCTGTGGCAGGATTGAGAACTGCTAAAAATTTGAGAGCATGGGAGCGGACTAAGAATAAACTTAAGACGTTAAGGGATCGTACGGTAGATTTGGTGGAGACTGCGGAGGTTCCAAAGGAGTATAAGTATTATGGTAAATTTTATTATTACCATAATGCGGTGTTGGTGAATCAACTAAATCGATACGGAAGTGGCTTTGTAAATGAAATGAATGAAATCATTAAAAGTCTCGGGTTAAATGTCCTGTTTAAAACCGAAGAACCACACTTTTATCAAGTCATTTATCCAAAGAAACTAATAGAAGATGATGTAATTGCAAGTTCCGATGATAACATTAAAGTAATTCCAAAGAAGCTGAAAGATAGAGAAATCATAAAATCATCTCGTGTTATTAAAATCGATACAACGGTGTTTGAAATTAATCTATACGATCACAAAATTCAAGATGGTGATATTGTATCAATAAATTTCAATGGCGACTGGATCCTAGAAAATCATTCATTAGAAGGTTCACCAACAACCATTAAGGTGAAAATGAATTTAGAAGGTAAAAACTACTTACTTTTACACGCGATCAACGAAGGAAGAAATCCGCCAAATACAATGGCATTGTCTTACAACTACAAGGGTGAAAAACAAACAATCACTTTGAGTTCGAATCTAGCGGAGAGTGAGATGATTGAGATTCAGTATGATGGAGGTGGGGAGTAAGACCAATTCTGTTTTAAGGTTTCACTTTATTTTCAAGAATTATTAAATCAAGTACAAGGCAGAAAACGCAAGGTAGCCTTAGCTATCATGAGTATTTCTAACGAAGTAATTGCTTTTATAAACTTGAAAATATGCGAAATTCTAAAACAAAATTGGTATAAGACAAGGTGGAACATCATAGTCCTATTGGAATCAATGTCAATTAAATATTGGGATTTTTCTCATTTATCATTTGAAGGAGCAACTAAATTCACTGCTACTATAGTAGAAAACTTTCTAAAAGACTAATCTCCTGTAATAGACAAACGTAAGATTTAGAAATAGTGATTTATTTCGTAAGATGATACTTACGAAGGGAGATTAGAAATAATCTCATAGATTGAATTTGCAATTTTACGGTCATCAAATTCATTTAAGACTTTCTGCCTTCCATATGCTCCCATTTCAGAAGCTTGTAAAGGACTTAATGCAATAAATTTTCTCATTGCCTCAGCAAGAGAAGAGCTACTTTTGGCCTCAGCCAAAAAACCATTCTTATTTTCTTCAACAGCCTCTCTGCATCCAGCAACATTAGTTGTTATTACGGGCTTACCCATTGCCATTCCCTCTGTAATTGTGCGAGGAATCGCCTCTCTGTAACTTGGTAATACAATGCAACTACTTTCCTTGATAAACTTGCGCACGTCCCTGTGAAAACCGTGATATTCAATAAATTCTCGATTTACCCAGTTTGCTAATTTATCCTTATCAATTGCTGCTGGATTGTCAGGATCAAGATCACCCACAACCCAAAACTTGATACTCTTATTTTCTCTCTTTATTACTTGTGCCGCTTCGACAAATTCCTTAATACCTTTATCATACAATAAACGGCCGATAAAAGTAAAAACTATCGAATCCTCAGAACTTCTTCGTTTCTGGGGCTTATAAAAACCAACATCTACACCACACCCTTTAATAGAAATACCCTTACCATTCTTAATAATATTACGCTGTTCGAATAATTCCCTATCAGCAATATTTTCAAAAATCACTCTTTTATGAAATCCGGTTGTCATTTTATATAAAAAAGAAGTAATTTTCTGAATAAACCCAGAATGTATAAATGGATAGCCTAAACCTGTAACAATTGCGACTGAATCTATTCTTTTGATTCGTGCAGCAATAGCTCCATAGATATTTGGCTTATTAGTGTAATGAATTATTAAATCTGGTTTAACTTGAGAATATCTCCTTATCAATTCCAGAATTAGCAAAAAATCTCGAAAAGGATTGGTACTATCTCGTCCCAGTGTTTTCAAACCAAAATGATTAATCCCAGGATATTTCTCTTTATATTCTAAATACTCGTCGACTGGCGCGATCACAGTGACCTCATGCCCTTCTTCCAAAAGTTTATTAATAATATTCTGTCGAAAATTATAAATATTCCACGTTGAATTTGCTACAAGTGCTATTCGCATCTAATTTTAGGCTTTCGGTTTCTTAAGTTGCGCTAAGACGGTCTTAACCTCTTGCTCATCGGATTTAGGATAAATTAATAAACCACCAGGCTCATCAACTACGATGTAGTCTTTCAATCCCTTTATTAAAACTAATTTGTCACTGTCAGTTCTAATCAAACAATTTTCAGAATCACTGATATGTGTATGAGCCCCCAAGGTAATGACATCGTTCTCCCCTTCTCTTAAGTACGCATGCAAACTATTCCAAGTTCCTAAATCACTCCATCCAATATCCGAAGGAATAGTGTATACATTCTCAGCTTTCTCCAGTATGGCATAATCCACTGAAATACTAGGGGTATTAGGATAGACCTCATTAATATATTTCTGCTCTTCCTCAGAATTAAATTTATCAAGATCTTGCGATAACACGGAAATTATGTCAGGCGCATTTCTATTGAAAGACTGTATCAAATCTTCTGCTTTCCACACAAATATACCAGCATTCCAAAAATAATTACCTGCCTCTAAATACTCTACTGCAGTTTCTTTATTGGGCTTCTCTCGAAACCTACTTACCTTCAGCACCTCCCTCTTATCCTCTTGATCTACCTCGATATAACCATAGCCTGTATCAGGTCTAGTTGGCTCTATTCCCAGAGTAACAATTGCATTATTACTTTCAACAAACTCAAGCGCCCGTTTTATCTTATTGACGAACACATCTGTTTTCAAAATCACTGCGTCTGACGGTGCAGTGACAAATATTGCATCCTTATTCTCAGCAAACAACCGAAGGGCCGTATAAGCAACACATGGTCCCGTATTATTTCTACTAGGCTCACATAATATATTTCGCTCAGGAATTTCAGGCAGATGTTCCATTACCTGTGACTTATACTGTTGATTGGTAAGTATCAAAATTCTATCCGCAGAGACGATTTCTAGAAAACGATCAGTAGTTAATCTTAGTAATGACTTGCCTACCCCTAAAATATCTAGGAATTGCTTCGGTGTATCTTCTGTAGAGGCTGGCCAAAATCTAGAACCAATTCCTCCTGCCATGATTGTAATGTAATGGTTACTCATATTTTGTTAATCTGTGTTATTAATATTGTTACCTAAAACCAAAAGTGCAACAGAAGCTGAATGCTTCCACTTCAATTTGTATGAAATCATTGAAAACACATTCTCAAGGATTCTAAGAAAGGGAACGGAATGTAAATAATTATGTCCAATATAAACTGACTGTTGAAAAATAGAATATCCTAAATCAACATAATTATTAATTATCTTTTCATTAAATATATCAGTCCACAAATAATGTCCAATATATTTAGGCTCATTGTCAACATCTCGACTATTAATTTTCCTCAATATAAAGTCGCTCCAATTCTCTGGAATCAATGAATTAATAATACTTGGAATTGATTTTCCGCAAGCAAAAAAATGAATTACTTTTCCATTTGGTTTTAGTAGACTCAAAGCCTTTCTGTGAAAATCAAAAGGATTCTCTACATGTTCCAGCACCATTTGACTGACAATAAAATCAAAACGCAAAGAAGTAGAATACTCTTCTAAAGTACAATTCACTTTATTACAGTGCTTTAACTTCGACAATTCCGAACCATCAGGATCCAAGCAATAATAATTCTTATTATTTGTTACACTTGGAAAAGCTCCTACTCCAACTTCCAAAATAAAAGCGTCTGCTGGTATAGTTGCAATCAGTTTCTCGTAATCATCATACGCTGAAATGAATGGCTTAACTTCAAGCAATTAAAATGCCCTTTTAGGAATTCCTTTAAACCATTTATACACGATATCACTATCAGGTCTCACTATTACCCATGCTGTAGCAAATATAATTTTAAGATCCACCCAAAATCCTTGATTAGCCTGGTACCATTCTTCTAATTCACCCTTATGAGGATAAATCGTATTTACATAATAATCCCAAGTATTCCCTCCTTCATCTTTCACTTTAGTAATTAATTCTTCCTCATCACGAAACACAATCGAACCAATTCCAGTTAATCCAGGCTTAACATTATAAATAACTTTTTGAACGTGATCTGGATATTGATCAAAACTTTTCTGCATTACAGGCCTAGGGCCCACAACACTCATGTGTCCAAACAATATATTTAATAATTGCGGTAATTCATTAATCTTAGATTTTCTTAAAAACCCTCCCATTGGTGTAATCCTAG
>CALBVQ010000106.1 GCA_937969485.1 uncultured Saprospiraceae bacterium
TGCGCTTCAAAAGAACTGTTGAGCTCCCATTCTCTTTGCATTTCAAGCTCTCGTGACGAAATCCTAATGCATAATTCGGGTTTAATAATTCTTGAAAATAAAGTGAAACCTTAAAACAGAATTGGTATAAGTAGTCCGCGCGAAATGATCTACATCTCGACAAAAATTACAACTTACTCTTCACATAATCCTGAATCCATCCTAGATTCCCTTTCTCCGGGGTCTTTCCCAATGTATTCTTATCACATGACCTATCATCATACTCTGTTACTCCCCAGCAATTAGGGCATGGAGTTGAATTAGATGAAGTAAGAACTGATTTCTTTTCCTTAGCTGTTATGTGTATCATATCAAATATTTTTGTGGACGTATCCTTGTAATTTAAACTCAATGCTTATAAAGACATCGTGATACAAAGTTACGGCCCTACACAAGGTTTATGATTGACTATTTGTCCTTAACAGTTATCAATTATTCCTTAATCTGCAATTCCTCAAGATACTGTATGCTAAAGATCGATTCTACTCTTGATTACGATACTTCACCATTGTAAGTATTGTCGCTAAAGCAACCGTTTCACCCGTTTCATCATATACATCAACTAAAAATTTCACAATCCCTTTCTTGATGTCTTCTTCATCTTTCTTTTCCTGACCTAGCTTCTCCTTCACTGACAATCGAACACCTATTGTAGCACCGGCGTAAATGGGCTTTACAAATCGACACTCGTCAATTCCATAATTCAACAAAACAGGTCCTTTCGCTGCATCAACAAACAATCCTGCTGCCGCAGAAAGAATAAAGTACCCATGCGCAACTCTCTGCTCAAAGGTTGTCCCCTCTAGACTTGTTACATCAGTATGTGCATAGAAATGATCCCAACTAACATTCGCAAAATTCACTATGTCTGTTTCTGTAATCGTTCGTTTGTGCGTGACTACTGTATCTCCTATCTGAAGATCTTCGAAATACTTACGGAAAGGATGAACTGAAGTATCTTTAAATTCCGCTCCCTGCTGATACTGTTGAGTAACCGCAGTCATCATAGTAGGAGAGCCCTGAACTGCACAACGCTGTAAATAGTGCATAACTCCTCGCATACCGCCCATTTCTTCTCCTCCCCCAGCCCTTCCTGGACCACCGTGAACTAGCATCGGCATCGGAGAACCATGTCCTGTACTTTCTTTTGCACAATCTCTATTCAGGACCAGAATTCTTCCGTGATGTGTCGCAGCATTCACAACATAATTTCTAGCAATGTCATTATCAAAAGTGGTAATAGAACTCACAAGTGACCCTTTACCCATATTCGCCAACTCCGTCGCTTCATCTAAATTTCGATATCCCATTATTGTACTCACAGGACCAAATGCCTCTATATCATGAACTCCAGTTGATTTCCATGGATCATTTGCAACCATAAGAATAGGACTCATAAACGCCCCTTTTGCCATATCAACATTGGGAATATCCATATTGTCGGGATCACCGTAAACTACAGTTGCCTCATTTCTCAATTCTGCTATTCGCTCTTTCACTTCACGTACCTGGCTAAAACCAGCCAATGCTCCCATTCGAACTCCTTCTGTCCTAGGATCACCTATTACCATCTTTTTCAATTGAGCACTTACTGCCAACTGCACATCTTCAATGAGATTCTCAGGAACTATAATTCTTCGAATCGCAGTACACTTTTGTCCGCATTTTACGGTCATTTCCTTGCGAACTTCCTTTACAAATAAATCAAATTCTGGCGTTCCCGGAACAGCATCTGACCCTAAAATTGCACAATTCAAAGAATCTGCCTCCATATTGAAATGTACCGACTGATCAATCAACCGAGGATGCGACTTTAGCATCTTGCCCGTGGTTGCAGACCCTGTAAACGTCACCATGTCACCAGTTTCCACATAATCAATAATACCATGTGCAGAACCGCAAATTAACTGCAAAGCGCCCTCTGGTAAAATTCCGCTTGCTATGATATCCCGAACCATTGCCTCTGTCAAGTAACTCGTTAATGTCGCAGGCTTTACTACGGCAGGCATTCCCGCCAACCAATTCACCGCACACTTCTCTAACATCCCCCATATTGGAAAATTAAACGCGTTAATATGAATTGCAACTCCAGTTTTAGGCACCATGATATGATGCCCCATAAATGTTCCACCTTTAGACAACCCGACAGGTTCTCCTTCAACATAATAGGTCTGATCACCTAATTTTTTACGCAAACTTGCATTGGCGAACAAGTTACCTATCCCTCCCTCAATATCAATCCACGAATCCACTCTTGTCGCACCAGTCTTATAACTAATTGGATAATACGTTTCTCTTCTTTCATGTAAATAAAGTGCCAATTTCTTTATCATCACTCCTCGCTCACGAAAAGTCATCTTGCGCAAGGCCTTATTTCCTACTTTACGTCCATAATCCAACATCTCACCGAAGTCTATACCATCAGCATTTGCCAACGCAACCACTTCTCCCGTCGAAGCATCAAGCAATTCCTTACCTGCACCACTTCCGTTCACCCACTTTCCCGCTATATAATTTCCTAATTTCATATTTTAAATTTTTCGCAATTTATTCTTATTGTCTTTATGATTTTTTGGCTTCCGCCAAAAATTAACTCAATGCCATCCCATCCTAATTTTGGAATGTCGCATAAAATAGTAATGATAAAAAGGAGAAGCTAACGGCAAAAAATGCAGCTACAGCGAGTAAACGCATGCTTTTACTTCAGCAAGAATTTCGACATTGAAGTCGGAACAATGCATGAACCGATCCGTAATTTTACGAATCGGCAGTAACGATGTAACCCTTCTTTTCAACAGGAATTTATGCGTTGATTTCAAATTTATATTGTATTAAAAATTCATTAGTTCCTCAATTTCAACAATTGTTTTTGGAATCGGTTTTCCCAAAATTTTACTCCCATCAGAAACTACTTGCACATCGTCCTCAATTCGGATTCCTCCAAAATCATAATATGCCTCAAGTTTCTCGTAATTTACAAATTCTGTCCACCGATTTTCAGTCTTCATCTTTTCAATTAATTCAGGTATAAAGTATATCCCTGGCTCTACAGTAATCACAAAATCTTCTTCTAACTCTCGTGCCAATCTCAACGACTTCAATCCGAGCTGAGTACTTCGTTGCATATCTTTGTATCCTACGTAATCTTCACCTAAATTTTCCATATCATGCACATCCATACCAATCATGTGCCCAAGTCCGTGAGGCATAAATAAGCCACCTACTCCCTCTTGAACCATCTCATCTACATCTCCTTTTACCAATCCCATACCTTTCATACCTTCAAGCATGATCCTATAAGATGCGAGATGTATGGATTTATATGTAACCCCTGGCTTAAGCATATTGATGCAATCCTCTTCCATTTTCAAGACCAGTTGATAGATTTCTTTTTGTCTCGAGTTAAATCGGCCATTAACAGGAAAAGTTCGTGTAATATCTCCCGCATATCCGTATGGATTTTCAGCTCCACAATCATTTAAGACCAATCTACCATCAAGCATCTGATTGTTGTGATGATGATTATGTAGGGTTTGTCCGTTTATAGAAAATATAACTGGATAAGCTAATTCACAATGCTTTTGATGAAGTTTTTTATGTATATCCGCAACAACTTCGTACTCATACTTACCTACTGCTGTTTGACGCATCGCTTCCATGTGCATTGAGCGTGTCACATTTACAGCTTGTTCCAGATGCTCGATTTCTTCTGCAGTCTTATAACTGCGAATATCAACGATGGCTTTAATTAATTCAACGGAAGCTTCTGCTTTTATCTTTTGGGGGTCAAGCCCCAAATAATTGCTCATTAGTAAGATATGGTCATGTCGATAAGGTGGCAGATACTTGACGCTTTTTTGTCCTTTGATAAATTGCTCTAGATCAGCTAAAGGCCTTACCTCATCTATGTTACATAGATCCGCAAGCTCACGCAAAGGCTTTTGGGGTCCCACCCAAATAATATCATCTATGCTATAGTCATTACCGAATAAGATAGATTTACCCGACTGACAATCGAATACCACATGTAGATTCGGCATATTTAAGCCAAAAAAATATCGAAAACTACTGTCCTGTCTAAAATGATAAATATTATCCGTGTAATTCATAGGAGATTCTGTGTTCCCAGGGAACCACAGCAGTCCATCTTCCGCTAATTGCCGAAGCTTCTGTTGACGAACTTGATACGTATTTTTCGTAAATAATTGCATCCTACAATTATAGGAAAAAATTACCGACCTTATTTACATCTAGAAAATACAAAGCTTTAACATTAAGACCTCCGTTGCGATAAAAATCACTGAGTTCAGCAACGTTTCGTAGATAAGCTGCATAAGGCGTTGTATTTAGTAAATCGGACTTATAAGAGACAACTAGATCACTACCTGGAGCAAATCTCCACGTGTAAACCGTATTGATCGTAAAGAAGTTAAAGTTTATATCGTGTACAGGATTCTTCTCATTATCAAGCCCTAAATAATTTGATTCTGTAACCTCCCCATTCGCTGACAAAGTTCCGAAGTTGCCATATTCGACAGCTGAGAAAAAATGATTCACTTGCATCACAAGCGACATCTTATCATTCAAATTGTATTGACCTGAAATACCATTATTAAAGGTATTGACCTGCCGTTCACCAATTATTACTTCTTCCTGTCCCAAAATAAAATCTACAGGACTAACAAATCCTCTATCCACTTCTTGAATTGAGTAACTTACCGAGGGTACAATAAAAACCTGCGAACTAAGTCGAAATCTTGGTGCAACGTTAATATTAAAATCAAACTTGTCTTGCAAGTCGTATTTTCTAAAATTTGTCCTGATGTCTATTGCTACAGGCTTACGATAATCCGAAGAAATAAAACCTCCTACCTGAGCACTTCGTGGTCTTTGTAAATACTGAGAAAAATCTTCCGTACGAGGTTCAAAATAATCTCGATATCCTAATGGTGCAGTTCGTAACCATGCCCCAAATGCGTTAAATGACTTTAACCGTAAAAAGAACCTATTGTTGGTGAAAATCCCTGTAAATTCATTCGGTGCATAAAGACTTTCGTACGAAATAGAATTTGTAAATCCATATGTGGCAATTACATCATTCTTGGGTTTATATTTGTTGTAGTTTAACTCCCCGAAGAAGTTCATCTCATTGGGGCTAAACAAAAAGCCTAAGTCATTGGGATTAAAGTTATCTGTTTCTATCGTTGTTCCAGCGTTATATGTCCACTCTCCACTAATTTTTCCCGCAGCTGCATTAAGTTGATAACCTACATCAATACCAGCGTCTTTAATAAATCGCTGACTTGCAACGGCCTTTCCATTGAAAGCATAGTTCTGAGTATTATTACGTAAATTCCAGTCCAACCCAGTAACATTGGCATCGGTAAATTCACCAACTCGCAATACATTTGTATTAACAAAGCCAATCTTTGAATTATTCTTTAGCGCCTGTTCTACAACGAACACATTATAATTAGTAAGTGGATTAATTAGCGTCCGTTGAGTATTTCCAT
>CALBVQ010000107.1 GCA_937969485.1 uncultured Saprospiraceae bacterium
GAGTGAGATTGATCTTATCATGCACATGGCTGATGTAATGGAGATGTCGAAATATCACATTAAAGGATTGATGGAAGATATGACTGGAGAGCAGAAACCTCACAAGTTTTCTGATAATTAAGGGAGCTTCAATAAGATAAAAAAGCAGGGCGAGAGTGTATTTCGTCCTGCTTTTTTTTGCTGCTAGACAATCAGATTCCTATCAAGCTACTTTTGGTTTAGCGTCCGATCAAGGTCGTAGTTTATACCTAGTGCCCAGTATCCACTCGCATATGGATTATAATTACCAGGATTTAAGACGTAGTCGTACGCGAAAGAGCCATCAATTGACACATTCTTATGAATCCTATAATTGACTCCTGCTCCCCAGCCGATATATTGTAAGCCTTCTACTTTAAAAGGGTCCCTGAATTTTATACATCCGCAATGATTTCCTTGATTGTAACTTACTTGTCCGAAAAATCGCAATCCATTATAGTTTAATATATCTAATTGAGTAAATATTCCGTACATATTATAACTAGTCGGAGGAGGAGGAAATATAAATGTTGTAGATCCTGAGGTTCTGATATAACGATATTCTACTCCCAAATGAAAAACCTTCGTAAGCCTCAAAGAAGCATTGGTAACCCATGATATTTCAAGGTGTTTAAGGTCATTATTAAAACCAGCAGAATTAGGTATAACTGATAGCGCAGAACCAACTATTACTTGATCTGCAAAACGCCCCTTTTTCTCTTCTTGAGCACATAGAGGCTGTGACATAAAATACATGCAGAAGAAAAACGAAAAGAAACTTGATAGTACTGTGCTCAATTTCATTGTAATGGGCTCTAGTTTTTAAAAAAATATCATACTAAAATGTTTTATACCAATTCTGTTTTAGAATTTCGCATATTTTCAATTTTATAAAAGCAATTACTTCGTTAGAAATACTCATGATAGCTAAGGCTATCCTCGCGTTTTCTGCCTTGTACTTGACTTAATAATTCTTGAAAATAAAGTAAAACCTTAAAACAGAATTGGTATTATTACGTAACTAGGTGCAGTAAGAATTGTAAGATACTATGGAAACTTGGTTCATAGCAAATCTTGACTTCGTATTAGTAGAACTTTATTATTTCATTTTGATTTCTTTAACCCGAATTATGCATTAGGTTTTCGTCATGAGAGCTTAAAATGCAAGGAGAATGGGAGCTCAACAGTTTTTTTTTGAGGCGCAGGCGTGGTCACCATCACGGTGAGCATAAAAAGAGCTGGACGTTCGCATTATCGAAGAAGTTTCAGCTCGTAATAAATATCTTAATGCATATTTCGGGTTCAACATCAGCTCAAAGTCCCCTGTTTTTCTAGTTATAAAAAAGCACCTAATTTCGAATGAATTAGGTGCTTCATAAATTTCGAATGGAAGAATAATCAAAATATTCTCCCTCTTGTACTTTTGGTTAGAATTCTTGTCTCGAAAGCCAAGCTCCATTTTGGCTATTTACTGCTTGATAATCTTAGATGTAACTATCCCATCTTGTGTAGTTAATCTCACAATATACATTCCAGCAGCTTGACTATCGATATTCATACTCCAGTGATATTCACCTTGTTGAACATTTTTAGGCGTATTGAACTGCTGAACTACACTTCCTTTCATATCAACCAGATCTAGCTTCATTCCAGTTGCCACGTCAAATGACGCCAATACATTAACAAGTGAAGTGGTAACCGTAGGATATACTGAGACTGAGCTACTGCCAAGTGTTTCCGTAGTACCTACGATCTCGCCAAAAACAGCTGTCAAAGTCTCTTCTGTTTCAATATATAATTCAGCTTCGGCCAATGTAGAGTCAGGATTAACTAGTGACCCATTTTCAGTCTTCCAAAACAAGAATGGTTCATTATCATCAAGAGCGATGGCCTTAATTAAATTAGGCATCACCCCGAAATATTCACCGGACCACGGGAATGTAGTAATGTCAAGTGTATTGTATTCAATATTTCCTGCCCCTTCAGGCTCTACATTTAAATTGACTGTAAATGGTCCTGTCAAACTATAGCAATCGACCATTCCGCCGCTTATGCTAGTACATCTTTCTTCGATGAAATCTTTCATATCTGCTACATTTGCTTCCCATTCAGCCATACTTCCACCCCATCTGTCAATCTGCCGTGGCATTTCTGGGGTAATCGTAGCAATCATACTATCAAATGTCGCTACCATATTCTCGCAAGAAAACACCGTATTTATCATATCTGCTTGTCGAGAATAGTACAACTGACGAAACTCGTCATTTTCTTCGATTAGTTTCAAAAAGATTTTCTCATGTTTACCTACATCACCGTTTCCAAAAAATTCATCCATATAGTCGCTAATCTCTTCTATGTCGCATGGTTGGGCATCTGGATCAGTGTTAGGCACTCCTGAATAGTTGATATAGTAGTCAAAAGTAGCATCATTATCCCACAAGATATACCCCCACTTCTTATGATCACCTTCAGGATTTGTTCCGCGCCACCAACCTGTATTATAATTTAGCCAATCGGAAGCAACGGTATTTAAATTAACAATCATATAATCACATAGGCTCTTTACTTGAAATTGTGACTTTACTATTTCATAGTTTATTTCACCAGACATGTCATTATCAAGGACGAAGTCACGAAATTCACCCCAATCTTGGAATGCATTATTTCCTCCGTACTCTGCCCAAGTTCCTCCCCATGTAGCAAGGTAATGCAGATCATACTTTCCTTGATCATAATATTCTGCCGTGTAGTCATGATCAGCTGGGCGTTCCCGCAAACCATACAATCCCCAGTATTTTCCATCGAGGAAAACAACAACCCGCTCAACAGCACGTACATCAAGTTTCATATCTCCATTATGAGCAAGCGCATGAACATACTCATCACGAATATGACAAGACCCTTCATGGTTATTGTCTCCATTAGCTGGGTAATTATCATCACCTGAGGCGCGAAACATAAATCGCTGATACTCGTCTCGCTCTGAATAATTAAATAGTTTAGCCTTAACAGCTTTGTTATAACCCATTTCGTCCCTTGAGATCCAGTCCAAACTTCGATGCGGCAAAATCCACGAATCTTGTCCATGACGATTCAACTCTCCATATGAAGCCGCTAACCTCTCTCCATCTTCAAAATACTCCAAGGTTCCCTGTGGCCTCAAAACGCCATTACCGTTGGCTAGATCTTGAATCCCATCTGCAGCTACCGAAAACACTGGTACTGTAAAAGATTCATTTATAAAATACGTATTGAATGCTATCTTACTTGGTAAAACTTCCGGATCAGTAGAAAATACCTTTGCCTTCAAAACTGTCGTCAATTGAATCTCAATCTCTGCTCCATCATCATATATTGGGTCACTTTGAGTAGGCTCCCTTCCATCTATAGTAAAATGAATATTTGCATTTTCAGGTGTGTCTGAAATAGTCACCTCTTGCTTGCCTTGATAGAAGCCTGCTTCTAAACTAAGCGTTACTTCATCTGCATAGCCTCTATACATCTCTGCCCCATCATTCGAAAACTTCAAAGTAGGTACTACAGAAACCATCCACTCACTGCCATTGTCAGTCAAACGAGCACGCGAGTGCCCCAGTTGGGTAATTTCCATCGGAATAGAATTGATTAATAGTTCCTCTGGTGTTGATAGAACGAGTACTTCATTTCCCTTTGTCTGAGTAAGCTTAAAATTAGTATGAATACCACTACTGTAGATTGAATCGCGCCCTGAACACCACACTACGATGTGTCCACCAGGATTAACCATGACATCCTGCCGAAATTCCCATTTTGTAATCTTATCTTGCTTGTCAGACAGATGCCATCCCTTTAAATTTACAACATCATTACTGTTATTGTATAACTCTATCCAATCCTCATACTTAGAGAAATTGTCTGGGTAATCATTTAAATTTGAAGCAGAATATTCGTTAATTACAATTTGTGAAAATCCAGAGTAACTGAGGAATATTAATACGAATAGCGCAGAAAGTACTTTTGTTGTCATAGCAGATTGGTAAGATATTTAATAATACATTTTCAATCTACAAGCTATGAAATTCTTCTGAAACGAAATGTCACCTAGAGGAATATGTAACAAATAGATTATCAGTATTTGAAGTAATTATCTTTCCTATGCCATGCCATTACAGTTAATTGCAGCTATTGGCACTTTCTGGATCGCGTACCAATGCTTCGCCATCTTTCCGTCGATATCAAATCGAAAAAAGTCCATTGACGCAAAGCCACTTAATCTACTTCTGCTATATTTCGCAGAAAACGGATTGACTAAACAGGGTACTCGCATTGCATCGTATCAAAGTACCCGATGAATCTATCCTTACCGTGCTTTATGTCAGGGTTGTGCTGGATATAAAACACTTACCCATACTTTTCAACTCGAATTGCGCATTAAATCCGAAATATGCATTAAGATTTCTATGACGATCTCACACTGCTTCGTTAATTAGAACGTCCAGCTCTTTTGATGCTCATCGTGATTGTGGCCACGTCAGCGCTACAAAAGAACTGTTCAGCTCACAAGACGCATCCCTTATGAATAATTCAGGTTCAGGTGTTATTGTGCAATTACCCTCCTAGATATTTCATAAAATAGGATATGATGCTCCTCATTTTTTACTGTACTAATAAAATTAAAGTTACTGGAATTAGGTTATAGTACTAAGATGCCACATTTCTTTAATCAATAGTAAAATACAAAATCAGATTAAGACTTTTCTAATAAGGCTAGCCATATTAACTTGTCTCTCTTATAACTTTGGATGGATGGTGAAGCAGTCTGTGCAGTATGCAACCAAGCAAGTAACTAGTAACGAAATACTTACTCCAGAAGAAAAGCCCGGATATATTTTCGCTACACAACAAGATAATCTTCAGGAACTACTTTCCATTCAACTTCCTGCTATATCCCAAGACTTAGAATCACAAAATCTAATTTATTCATCAGCAAAAGGGCAAGATTGCTCAGGAATTTATCACAAAATCAAGGATGCCTTCATAGAAAATAATCAACATGTGTTAACAGATAATCTATATCTATTTCCGGCCAAAACCAAGTATCGTAGTAGTCGACAAATTGCTCACTGGTACTATCAGCATGAAAACTTCGAATTTGTGAACGACCCTGCGCGCCATACCAAGAACATCAAGCCTGGGTCTGTACTGTTCTTTGCTAAATCTGGAAAAAAGATTTCCACTAAGAGTATTGAAGTCCTATGCGACAATAATAACAATTACAGCAGCAATGGTGCCATAAATCATATCGCGGTTGTGACTTCCGTCAAAAGAAATAGTGAGGGTGACTTACTAGAATACACAATGATGCACGCTCACAATAAAAAACGGAAAGCGGAAAGATCTACCAGTAAAAAGATTCAAAGTAAGTACAAATCCTTACCGGCATTTGGCAATTGGAACCAACAGTTAGTTGGGATCTCTAATATGTGTACGATAAAAAACTAATCTCTCTGGAAGTCAGGAGAGGAGGCCTCGTGATCATAGAACCTTTGTGATCTTACAATCTTCCCAAAGATCAAAAATTGAATGAAAAAGACGTGTCATACGCCTTGAACTCGAAATATACTTCAAGATATCTATTACGAGCTCAAACAGCTTCCATAATGAGAACGTCCAGCTCTTTTTTTAATGCTTACCGTGCTGGTGATCACGTCTGCGTTTCAAAACAACTGTTGAGCTCATTCTCTCTTTGGAAAGAAAGGATAGACTATTAGAAATTCCCATTTTCAAAACGTAAACCTACGTCTAATACCAATTTTGTTTTAGTGTTTTACTTTATTTTCAAGAATTATTAAATCAAGTACAAGGCAGAAAACGCAAGGATAGCTTTAGCTATCATGAGTATTTCTAACGAAGTAATTGCTTTTATAAACTTGAAAATATGCGAAATTTCTAAAACAGAATTGGTATAAGTGCGTATTTCATGAATACGAACAAGGGGAGTAGAATTGCATAAAAAAAAGCCTCGTCACAAGTGACAAGGCCTTTAAATTTATAATTTCTATCTAAAAATTATTTTTTCTGTCCAGGTTTAGCAGAATAGTTAACTTTTAATTGATTGGCTTTCCTAAGTTCCGTTTTAACGTCCGTAACGATTCCCATAGTTGTACCTACATCCACTTTAAGTGAAGTAATAACTGCAGGACGTTCCTTTTCATTAACACCAAGCTTATGCTCTTCAATGAATTTAGGAATATCTTCAATTTCTGAAAATTTATCTCCTAGTTGAATCCGTGGAGAAGTACCGTATTTAGCTTGGTACTTTTTAACTGGTTTCCCTATGAAGATATAATTTACTAGAGACTTTTTCTCTAGCTTAGTTAACTCTGTTGCTTCTGGAGTATTTACCTGTAGCTTAAGTTCTGAATCTCTTAATTTAGTTACAACCATAAAGAAGAACAGAAGCATGAAAATAATATCGGGAAGTGAAGCCGTCGATATCGCCGGTTCCGCTTTTCCTCTTTTTTTCGCAAACATTCCCATAAGTGTTCTTTTTTTATTCGTTAGCTAAATCTGTAGGTTCTGCTTCGGAAATAACGAGCGGAATTGCTGCTCTAATTTCTTTCTGTTGTTCCTTAGTTATATTGTCGAAACCTTTCCCGTGTCTGATACGACTTTCTTCATCTCTTAACTCGTTGTATGCAGCTTTCAATTCGTTGTATACTTGGATATAAGTTTTAAATTCAGTTCCTCTATCATTCTTCAGTGAGATAATCGCTTTTGTAGGCTGTTCAGCCATCATAGGATCATTCCCTGGATTCATGATAAAATTCTTCGCATCTTCTCTTAGGTTGTCAATATCTAGTGGTTGTTTTCTAACCAACAATTGGTTATTAGCATTCACTAGTACTGAAAATACGTTACGTTCATTCAACTTCATTTCAGGAGGTGGTTCATCTGACCAAGGTGGTAACTTCACCAAGACTCCTTTATCTTCCGATATAGTAGTTGTTACTAGGAAGAAAATCAGTAATAAAAACGCAATATCAGCCATTGATCCGGCATTAATTTCCGGGGCTCCTCTTGTCTTTCTAGCCATATTGATTTATTATTTGAAAGCGTTTCTAATTTCAGCAAGTAATACTGTAAAGAAAGCTACTCCTAGTAAAATTAATGTAGAAAATATTCCAACTGTAATCATTTTACTGATTGCACCTTGAATATCATATTGTTCAACAAGGTCTCTTACTTCGATTGTGTTGTTATCACTCATACCAAAATAAAGAGCCAGCATAAGGATTAATAGAACACCTGCTCCAATAACAAACTTCAATGCACCTTTAGGATTAATGATCAAACCATAGATTCCTCCTAGAAGGATAACTACTACTGACACAATAACTAGTAATGTTCCAATTCCTACTGATGTAACAAATTCTTGAACACCGTATAGTGTAGTGTAATCGTCTGAACTAATTCCTGAAGCACCTGAAACTGTAAGGAAAATAATAAGAGCAGAAATCAAAAACCCAACAACGAAGGCAATAGTCGTGCCTCTACGTACTAAAAAATTATACATAATATAATGGGTTTAAAAATTATTTAAATACTCTATTTCTTCTCAATACATCGATGATTGCCAAAGAAGACTCTTCCATACTATTCGTAATCGAATCAATCTTAGCTACAATATAATTATAAAATATTTGAAGGATAATAGCCACAATAAGACCGAATACAGTCGTCAATAAGGCTACCTTAATACCACCTGCAACTACTGATGGAGATAAATCTCCTGCTGCTTGGATATCGTTGAATGCACCAATCATACCGATTACTGTACCCATGAAACCTAGCATCGGCGCAATTGCGATGAAAAGTGAAATCCAAACAAGCCCTTTCTCAAGAAGTCCCATCTGTACACCTCCATTTGAAATAATAGCTTTTTCAACAGCAGCTGGACCTTCACCGATATTTTTCAAACCTTCGTGAATTACGCTAGCTGTAGGACCAGGTGTAGACTTTGCTACCTCAATTGCACCTGTAACGTCACCATCTGCCAAACGGTCATCAATCTTGCTTAACAATCTATCTGTGTTGGTCGTTGCTATATTCAACGTAATAATACGCTCAATACATAAAGCAAGACCTATAATAAGACATATAAGTACAAGCGTCATGAACTGCCATCCACCATCAATAAAGTTCTTCTTCAGAACTTGTAATACACCAGAGCTTTCCGCTGCGTCTGCTTGTGCTAAAATACTTGTTGCTCCTCCTAGTGAAACAAAAGTGAAAACTACTAAACGTAGAAAATTTTTCCTCATAATCTCGAAGATTTTGTTGGTTTACTAATTTGTGAAGTAAGATTAGACGCTAAAATTATGAAAATATACAGAAGTACAAACTTATCGGGTAACATTTTTACTTAAATACACTTGTTACCTTTTGGTGTTTGCCTTTAATTTATCAGCCTATTCCTATTATTAATTCTAGTCTCTTTAGATCAGAATTTATGTGCTCTTTTCATAGCTAAGATATTGACTATCATATGCATTTTTATTATATATTTATGTAATATTAAAATATTTCACAATACATTTTTAAGCATATTTTTGAGTACAAATCTACGCCACTAAAGAATTATATTTTTTTCAACAACTATAAAGAAAGATGCTTAACAAGACACTTTTGGCGGAAGCCATCTTACTTTCTTCCAAAATCTGCCGGAATTTCACCCCATTCTTTAGTTGCCCATTTTAAGATGGGATTCTTATACGTATTCTCATGCAACCACTTTTCGCCCCTGTTTATCAAATCGAAAAGTTTGTCATTTTTAGGGCTTGGTTTAAGCTTAGTATTACATTTCTTCTTCTTGACCCACCCTATTGCAATTTTTGAATCGCTATAAATTGGTATCAAAGGTTGATTAATCTTTTTCAAATATGCTAAGCCATGCACCAAAGCTAAGAATTCTCCTATATTATTAGTGCCTTCAGGAAATGGCCCCATGTGAAATAAGCGTGTGCCATCACTTGTCTTCACTCCCTGGTACTCCATTAATCCAGGATTGCCGCTGCATGCTGCATCTACAGAAAGCGAGGTCTGAATGATTTGCTCAGTGAACATTCTTGGCGCAGCCTTCTCATATTTCTTACGTATTGATGGCTTCGGAGCTGAACGAAAAGCATTCTGTGCTTCGGCCACTGTAGGAAAAGATTTATAGCGGGCATTAGGAAAACCAGTGATCTGAGACTTTGCATCAGCCCAGTTATCATAGATTCCTGGATTCGCCCCAACCCACACTACGTACCATTTCTGTTTTCCTGCCATAACACAAAGGTATATTTTCAGAATGAGAATGCCACATAAAGCATTAGAACTAACAATACATCACCCTAGCTCGAAAAACAACTAAAGCTTTATTGTTTAGAATGGATTAGAAAATTTTCGATCGGAAATCAATGTATAATCCGTAAACGTATGAAGAAACTCCACTAGTTGTTCTTGCTCTTTATCGTTCAAAACTATCGGTTCTTGCAATTTCCAATCAAGCTTTGGGTGATCCTTTACTCCATTTACATAGTGATTCACAACTTCCGCTAGCGTCTCAAATCTGCCATCATGCATATAGGGGCCAGTAATAGCAACATTACGTAAGGATGGAATCTTAAACATTCCGCTTCCTGCTCCCTCATCTTCATAGACTAGATCAAGTCCGATATTCGCCTGATCTCTCCAGCTTGCAACTAAGTGATTTCCCTTGTGGCAGCTTCCACACTGTGCTTTACCAAAAAAGAGGTCCTTACCTGCTTTTTCGTCAAGTGAAAAATTTACGTACTCACTGTCTTTACCAATATCAAACTTTGAATTGTAAGAAATGATAGACGTAACAAATGTAGACAAAGCATTTGCTAGCAGTGAATCCGTCATGTCCGTTGCGTACACTTCTTTAAAAAGTTTATTGTATTCTGTGGTGGCAAGTAATTTTTCAACTAGTTCAGCTGGACTCTTCATTCCCATTTCTATATGATTGGAAATAGGATTTAGAATTGTCTCGCTGATGTCCCCCCTGTGTCCTTCCCAAAAGTGAAATTTCTGATATCCATTATTTACCAAGGACATAGAATTCCGAGAGGTCTGAAAATTTTTGACCCCGGTACTAAAGGCTCCTTTATCAGCAAACCCCAACTCCTGTTTATGACAACTCGCACATGCTACTGAATTATTTTGAGACATTCTTGAATCATAAAAAAGTAGCCTTCCTAATGCAGCTATTTCATCATGATTCGCTTTTAATCCATATGAGAGGTTTCCGAAAGGAATCTCCTTTTCAAAGTAATCGAAGCTTTCAAGTTCTAGATTAATTGTATAGTCATTTTCACTGGATTCTTTTTGGCAAGCAAAGAATACTAATGC
Source organism: uncultured Saprospiraceae bacterium (assembly GCA_937969485.1). GTDB lineage: Bacteria > Bacteroidota > Bacteroidia > Chitinophagales > Saprospiraceae > JAHDFB01. Next base: position 10,414 of record CALBVQ010000107.1, read on the forward strand.
AGAAAAGAAAAGGAGTAGTGTTGTTTTAATCTTCATTTTGGGTGTCTTTAAAAGTGATAAAATAAAACAATTGTTCGAGGAAAAAAGTAACTAGTGCGAAGTGATACTATTCGATCATTAAAATCTGACATAGGATTAGAATCAGATGTAAAGTCCTCAATAGTGTAAGAAAGTCTGAGATAAGCTCTTGCTTCAGTGTAAATACTAAGCCTCTTATTTATTGTGTACCCAAACCCCAACATTGGTCCAAACGATAAACCCCAGTCCTGATCAAGGTTAGTATTGAAATCTTCACCTTCGGGATTTTCTGGATCTACATTCGCTCTTCTATTAAGGTTATAATCAAAACCCACCTCGCGTCCGTAGAGCAAAATCGAATTTTTGAATGGGGAGTATGTCTTTCCTGTAGCAATGTGATAATCAATAGAAACAAAGGCATTGTTCTGATCAACTTGCGACTCATTATCCTCTATACTACCAGCAAGTTCAAAATCAAATGAGTGTTTGAAAAAGGTATTTTTCTTGGTATATTTTATATAGTGAAATAAGAAATCACCACCACTTCCTATAGGATTATCTAAAGGCAAGAAATTATTGATGAAGCTGGAATTTATGCCAACTGCACCCCTAAATGTATCCATTTCGGTAGTTTGGGAATGAGCTGATTGATAAATCGTTCCCAGTAGAATAATCAAAAATGTAAATCTACGCTTCATATTGTGTGATTAAGTTTTTCATAGTAGCTCGGTAGTACATTATCAAGTAGCTAACGCAAAATATACAGATGATAGTACATCTATGCATCTTCGCACCAATAAAATAGTCGCGAATCGTAAACATTGGAACTAAAATATTACTTTTAGTTGGTAATCAATAATTTTTATCTTTAAATATTAGTTATACCAATTAAGCTTACAACACTTATAAAGGTAGATCGAAAACGAATTGTTATTTACAAGAAAATTTCACTACCTAGGTTATGCTGTCATTCCTATTCAAAGGCACAGCTGTATGAAACTCTTAATAATACCAAAACAGACTGAATACAATGACAAAATCTACTGATTCCTCAATGAATTCACTATAATATTCAATCTAGACTAATTAGTTTCGACCAGATAATTATATTTAATCATAATTCGGGCGAGTCCCACTGGCCTCAAAAAAAAGAGGCCATTGGGCCGGAGTATTGCGTGTTTCGGCAGTCGCCTCATCACTCACTAACGTTCGCGACAAGCACTCCATGTTCCTCTCGCAAAATTAATATCGACTAGAGAATACTTTTAATACCAATTCTGATTTAAGGTTTCACTTTATTTTCAAGAATTATTAAACCCGATTTATGCATTAGGATTTCGTCACGAGAGCGTAAAATGCAAAGAGAATGGGAGCTCAACAGTTCTTTTGAAGCGCAGCCGTGGTCACCATCACGGTGAGCATCAAAAGAGCTGGACGTTCCCATTATCGAAGCAGTTTCAGCT
>CALBVQ010000108.1 GCA_937969485.1 uncultured Saprospiraceae bacterium
TATGGATTAATGAATAAGAGAGATTATCAGGTTGTTCTGGGTGCTTTTGCATCGAAAATCAAAGGTCGAAGATCTTTTCTTGGTATATCGCAAGAAGAGTTAGCACTGAAAGCAGATATAGATAGAACGTTTATTTCAAAAATAGAACGTGGTATTGCTAACCCTTCATTGAAAACAATATATGAGATTGCTCTTGTACTAGATATTTCTCTCTCCGATTTATTTCACGATTAGGTAGAGAGCATATGAGAGAAGTTATTGAGCGTGTCAACAGTCTTGGTTCTCCTTCCGGGAGACCTCAGGCTCGTGATGAGGATTACGAGACATGTATTCCTTTCATCGCACAAAAGGGCTTGGAATTAAATGATGTTGAAGCTAGGGCTTTAATTATATTGATTTCTGGCTTGTTTAGAAAAAGCTGCGAGTTGGCTGGTTTTAGTAGTCAAGAGAATATTGGGATAAGGACAAAATTTCGAGATGCAGGTCGTCGCTCAGCACCTTGGCGCCCGACTAGCTCTGTTGTCCCAGGTAGACCTCAAGATGGAGCAGACGGGAATAGAATAAATCGTTGGCTCCTTCCACCGGACCATAAATTTTTCGCTACAGAGAAAATTGCAACTCTTGTAGAGGTTAAATATTACCTACAGGCACTATCAATGCAGAACGCACCACCTGTGTTACTTTGTGATATTAGGAATATATTTTCTCCTTGGCTTATTGAGCATCCTATTGTCCCTGGTGCTTATCAAGACCCAATACAATTAATTCCGATTGATTTTCGGATATTTGCAAGCCAGAGAAGGTCTGTGCAGTCTGGTCATGTACATCCATTGGATCGTGGAGGAATACACCATCCAGACAACACATTTCTAATGCTTTTTCGAAGCAATCAAATCCAAGGTAATCTTACTATTGAGGAGCTACTTACTTTGATGAGGACGATAGTTAATAAGCACGATAATGCACTACAAAATAACAGCGCACTAGAGGCGAAACTACGAGGGAGAGGATCAAGCTAGCTCATATGTTAGTTTTTCCACTGAATCATAGAGGTGTCGTAGCGCTTCTGATCGGCACTTCTCTGCTTCAGCGATGCTTTTAGATAGACTATTATAAAGTTTCTTATCCTTTGGAATAGGCACCATTATTCTTTTGATTGTCTCTGGTGTTATTTCATCTATAACGGAACCAAATACTCCTTGCGCAAGAGAAGCTTGGCACTGCGGCGTTTTTAGAAATGCCAATAAGTAGTTTGAATCAATTTTTCCATTCGGTACTATTCTAATAACATGTTCAGATATAGCAAAACCGTCCCAATACTCAGGAACAGATGAGACAATGCCGGTGGTACCGCTACGTGTAACGAGTATCCAGCCTTCTTTTACAGCTAGATGCTTAAGTTTAGGGTCGTCATGCCGTAACCACTTTTCAGTATGGCTGATCATTTGAGTGATATTGGTTCCTCCTAAGAAGGGAACCGCCTTTTCATAACGTTCAACATAACTCCTTTTAAATCTTCCTGGGAAAAATACTCGCTCAACAAAATTTGATAGTGGTTCTAAGTCGAATTTACTATTATTAATAGAATTCACTTGTGTTGAGTGTTTGGGATCATAATATGCGGAATTAAGTCGTAGTAAGTTATCACTAAGGATCTCTTCTGAACTAATTAAGTATGACCTCTCATATGTTCCCGTAAGCTCTCCATGCTTGTTAAAGTAGGCGTATTCTTCCTCAAGCTCAGGAAAATCTGTCAGCACTTCCACAGTATCATTTCCCGCCACATCTTTTTTATAAACAGTATTCCCTCTCCGATCATGTCCTATCCATCTTGGGGATGCCATGAATACGTTGTAGCTCTCAAGGTTATCAAGGCTAAGGTGAGGTTTAAGCAACTTTTGAAGTACCAATAGACAGGTTTTTGTCCCTGTATGAGGTTGAAAAGTTTCCGCTGGTAGATCTATAGCTGCGAGTACTTTAGTATTTTTTAGCAGCCAATTTCTAACATAATATGTCTGAGGTCCTGACAATATTTGATAGGGCACAACTATCGCAAGAATCCCCTCCTCCTCGAGTACATCTATATTTCGTTCGATAAATAAGATATCGGGTGCTCTCTTGAATAATTTGCTTGCACGAATTGATCGATTATCGCAGTTTGCATTTGAGATTTTAGCTAACTCGTACTGCGCTAGAATGTATTCGTCTTGTATAGATATTTTTGCTCCGAATGGTGGATTTGTTGCAGCTTTTTTAAACTTTTTATTGGTTGTTTTTTTGTCTAATGTATTCGAATTATGGATAAATACATCCTTTGTCGAGCCCATTCTTGCCATTAGAGTCGCATTTCCCAAGTCTGCTACACTGGCATCAATTTCATAACCGCAGAGCGACTTTTTCGCAAATTCGGTGATATATTTTTCATCTTCACCAATCTGACCTGCTTTTACCTTTAATAAATTCAAACCTGCTAATAGAAAACCGGCCGTACCAGCGCATAAGTCTACTAATTCATCACCTTTTTCAGGCGAAAAATCAATCATTTTTACAGCTAAAGATGTAACTCTCTGATCAGTAAAAAACTGTCCTCCTTCTTGCTTTGCCCATTGTGACCGAAACAGTTCTAGTGCATCTCCGAAGAAATCCTTTCCTGGATCAGATATATATAATTGGTTTAATTTAGAAACTATGTAACATATATTTAAACTAGTAAATAAAATGTCATCATCATACAACTGCCAGTCATTATTCATCTCAGAAAATCTGGATTTTATTTCTTCAGCTACAATATCGCCATATTCAGATGGGCTACTTTGCAGTTTTTTTAGTTCTTCTTTGCTGAATTGAAAAGCGGGAATTACACCTCTCTTTTCTTCAAGAAACATTCCAGTGTGTAGTATCTTGCCAACCTCTCTACAAGCCAAGGCAGGTACCTTGATCGGTGAGTTTGTGTAAGAGTAGTCGAAAATATCAAGAATTATCTTTTGTATATCAAAACTGTTGTTCATGGGCTTGCAGTTATCCAATTATCTATAAGGTGTTTGTGCATATATTGCTTAAATGCATTATATGCACAAACACTAAGATGCGTTGTCTTTTTTTCATGCTCTTACCCTGTGTTTAGACTTTGCTATTTTGCAGAAATTGGAATTACAACACTGAGGCATAGCAAAGGTTCTCAGAATTATTTCAGGCCCTCCAACCCTTGTTAATGCAGAATTTGGAATATTAGACCTCCTCGTACCGGGTCTGATTTCTGAACTTTAGAGGTCTGGGCAAGCGTTACATAATGGGAATTATGCGAACTTGTAAGGCATCGGCACTTTGCAGATGTGGTACACAGAAGCAATCTAATTCGACCCTAG
>CALBVQ010000109.1 GCA_937969485.1 uncultured Saprospiraceae bacterium
AAACGCAAGGATAGCCTTAGCTATCATGAGTATTTCTAACGAAGTAATTGCTTTTATAAACTTGAAAATATGCGAAATTCTAAAACAGAATTGGTATAACCTGCCATTCCATTAACCTTTCTTTCTAAGCGAGCAACAAAATTAACCCTTCCCGAACTTTTTCTCCCTATTTCAAGTCTTATACTAAACGGAACTCATGGAATGGATCATCAACCTTGTTATCTCTGCCGTCGCTTTTTTCATCGGCGCAAAATTGTTGAAAGGCGTCACTGTTGATAGCCTTTGGCAATCGATAGTCGTTGCCGTCGTTGTCGCTGTATTGGGCGCAACTCTAGGAACCGTGCTAAAAATTGTAACCTTAGGCATTCTGTCCCTAGGGATTTTTACGTGGTTACTAAATGCCATATTGATTCAAGTTGCCGATTTCTTCCTTCCCGGATTCAAAGTGAAAAACTTCTGGTGGGCGCTTGGTCTAGCTGCTATAGTCAGTATAACAAGCGGCCTTATCCAAAGCTTATTGTCATAGTTTTGGGTTTAACCCAAAAAAAACAACACCCCACCTCCTTACGGACACACACTCAGCGGTTCTGCTACTAATACTCCCGCCGTTGATACTGTAATCCTATAACAATTGCCGTCCGCATCCTTGATAATTACTCCTGAACCAATCGTTTCTAAGTAGATATCTCCATCCGTCACTTGTAGCTTCGTCTCTGGTTCTACCGTTCCAATGCCAACATTGTCCGAATTGAAATTTATATTTATCACCTCTACTAGTTCCACTTCTACACTATTCACAAGGTAATTCAACTGCCATGCACCAGGCTGGCCCGGTAACTTCGCACCGCTGAACTGATTACTATAAGGGCCGTTCACCAACTCAAACTTATCTCCGATTACTGGCACAAATCCATCAATTAATTCTAGTTCTAAAATCGTATTCGCTAAATCATTCAATGCTCCTTGAAAGATGACCTGATCATGGCCTGCTGGATCGCCAGCACCTGTATTTCCAGCAATTTCCATCAAGAAGGTTGCTGTTCCTGCATAATCCGACGTGAATGTGATTATTCCCGGGGATGATCCTGGTGATAATGTCGCACCGCCAAAGACTGTACTACTGTTGTTAAATGGCCCATTACCCGCAATGACAGCACCAGGCGCCATTACAAGACTACCGGGATTAAATGGAGTAGAAGGTGTCCCACCAAAGATCACACAACCCAGTATGCTGGCTTGCGGTGTCGTATTGCTAAATCCGGGCAAAGTAGGGCTTCCGGCAAAACGGTACAGTGGTGAGGCAGACCCTGTTGTCGCATTAAACGAACTATTGAAACTTCCCCACAAACCATAACTTGCATTGTTAGTGTCAATGTCAGTCTCTCGGATTCTCAAGGGGGCTGTATTCTGAAAAAGTGTCTTGGAGGCAGGTGGTGGAAAAACAGTATTAAGAAGCTCCACCCCAATATCCCTTATCCAATTCAAATTAATAAATCCCGCATTGTTGTAAAACTCAGCTCCGTTTTTCATTATGATGCCTTTCTTCATGTAATCTTCCAATGCGGATGAATACGTATTATACATTTGACCGGAATTGTAAATCTTCGCCCCATGGTCAACAACCATAAATGCTTCCTTACGAACCCCAGCATTGATGTTTTCTCTCGAATAGAATTTTCCAGCAGCATTATTAAATAACCGTGCTCCGGTATCGAAGAAGTAATTTATTGGCGAACCTACCTCGCTTCCCCACACGATTATGTCTTTATTGTTTGATATCACGGATGAATTATGCGCGTGAAGCGCTCCGTAAATAAATAGTGTCCCTTGATTATTAATAACACTAATATCTACTTCCATATCGTATCCTGATGGAGCTACTATGTTAGATCCAACGGTTAACTGTGCACTTATCTCAATATTCATCGATGAATTGGTCATGAGAACACTTGCTGCGCTGGCGTTATAACCCGTGGGAATTACTACACTGGTTGAAGTTGTAGAAGTATTTAGAATGATAACTTCATCCGAAAGTCCAGGAATTTGTGCTGGTGACCAATTTGCCGCGTCATTCCAAAAAATACTAGCTGTACCTGTCCAAGTGATGGTCACAGCAGACGCACTCTGCACACAAAAAAATAAAATAAGAAGGATGAGTAATCGAAGCATGCTATTTGATTTAATATGTTTTAATCAAATATTGTCTTCTTTATTAATCTTTTTGACCTTTAAAAGCACCTCTTTGCTGGATGTATCAATCCATCTAGCAAACACCCCTTTTAAGCCGATCAATGCATATCTCTTACGAGCTCAAACTACTTCGATAATGGGAACGTTCAGCTCTTTTTATGCCACAGTGATAGCGATCACGCTCCTCTGCGCCTCAACAGAACTGTTGACCTCCCATTCTCTTTGTATTTCAACCCAATTTATGTATTATACCAATTCTGTTTTAGAATTTCGCATATTTTCAAGTTTATAAAAGCAATTACTTCGTTAGAAATACTCATGATAGCTAAGGCTATCCTTGCGTTTTCTGCCTTGTACTTGATTTAATAATTCTTGAAAATAAAGAGAAACCTTAAAACAGAATTGCTATTACAATGTGCCTAATCTTATTCGAATTTCACCCACAAAAAAAAAGCGATGACCTCGCTAAAGGTCATCGCTCACTATATCATTGATAATATATATTATCTATGCAGGTATTAAAATATCCGCACCTTTTACTGTCTTGATTATTCTTGCAGCTACTTTGTAAGGATCTGCAGAAGAAGCTGGTCTTCTATCTTCCAACCATCCTTTCCATCCTTTCTCTACCGTCGCGATAGGAATACGGATCGAAGCTCCACGATCACTAATTCCATAACTGAAATCATTAATTGATTGAGTTTCATGATCTCCAGTCAAACGCATATCGTTATCTGGGCCATATACATCAATATGTTCTTTTACATATGGTCTGAAAGCTTCACAAACTGCTCTGTAATCTTCTTTGTTTCCAGAAGTTCTCAATAATGTATTAGAGAAATTCGCGTGCATTCCACTACCGTTCCAATCTGCATCTTTTCCTAGTGGCTTACAGTGATATTCAATGTATAATCCATGTGCTTCACAGATTCTTTCCATTAAATATCTAGCTACCCATAGCTCATCACCAGCAGCCTTAGCTCCCTTTGCGAATACTTGGTATTCCCATTGTCCTATTGCTACCTCAGCATTAATACCTTCAATGTTTATTCCTGCATCAATACACGCATCTAAATGCTCTTCAACAATGTGACGTCCAAATGCATTTCGCGCTCCTACTGAACAATAGTACTGTCCTTGTGGATCTGGCTCACCGTCTTCTGGCCAACCTAAAGGCATCTTTGTTTTGACATCGTAAAAGAAGTATTCTTGCTCGAAACCAAACCAGTAATCGTTGTCATCATCATCAATCGTTGCTCGACCGTTTGATTCATGAGCTGTTCCATCTGCATTAAGAACCTCGCACATCACTAAATATGCATTTTTTCTCAATGGATCTGCACAGATATATGCAGGGCGTAGAATACAATCAGACGAGTTTCCTTCAGCTTGCTTTGTAGATGATCCATCAAACGACCAATCTTCGCAATTTTCTAGACTTCCGTCAAAATTACTAACTACCTTTGTTTTACTTCTGAGGCTCTGAACTGGTGTGTAACCATCTAGCCATATATACTCCAACTTTGATTTCGACATTGTAATTTTATTTAATTTTTATACTAAATACAACACAAATTTGCAGTTATTTACATTTGTAACACAAGCGATGTTTCTCCTTTTTTGTGATTCTCAATAAGTAGATATAATACGTAAGATATTGTTTGTCAAGTTCTTGTGTTTTCAATTCTTGTTATGATCAGTAAGTCTAAAGACCTTTCATTTATCCTAATCAAACGCCTTGACAAAGCGGAAAAGCGAAATTTTAAGCTTTATGCACAGCGGAGTGGCTCAAAGGAAAATAAATTTGTACAGCTTTTTGACGCCATTGATGCGCAGGAGGAATACGATGAATCTGCTCTTAAATCCAACGACAGCGGACTTACTTCCTCCAAACTTTCCAACCTAAAAAGACATCTCTACTCTCAAATAATGAAAAGCCTTCGTATTTTGTATACAGAACGCGAAATGGATATTCAGTATAATGAACAGCTTGATAACGCTCAAATCCTATATTCCAAGGGACTTTATCTCGAATCACTAAAAGTTCTTGAAAGACTTAAGGTGAAATTGAAAGACGCTAACCGTGACATCCTTTTGCTACAGACCGTGGAATTCCAGAAGATGATCGAATTGAGACACATTACTAGGTCTCGCAAGGTTGAAAATAAGATGGAAAACCTGATTGAAGAAGCGGAAGAAATCACAAAAAAAGTGTCAAGACTCGGAGAGCTAGCAACCTTGAACATAAACATCCAAGGACTCTATATCAAGCAGGGACACGTGCGTGACGACAGAGATCTATATTTCACAAGGCAGTTTTTTTACTCAAATCTGCCAGACTACGACATGCAAGAGGTGAGTTTCTTCGAAAAGGTGTTTGTCTTTCAATCTTTTACTTGGTATCACTACATGTGCTTGAACTTCCCATATTGCTACAAGAATAGTAAGAAGTGGGTGGATTTATTCCTAGCTGAACCGTTAATGATCGAGCTTGATGCAGGCCTATATCTGCGTGGAATGCACTATCTATTAACTTCACTGTACTATCTGAATGACAAGAAGAATTACGATCATTACTTTGAAATCTTGAATAAGTTTGCCGCTGACTACGAGAAGGAATTTAGCGTAAGTACCCATCTTTTGCACTTTACCTACAGTATGAATGCCCGCCTCAATTACAACATATTGCACAAAGATTACAAAGCAAATACATTGCTTGAGGAAGTGATCAACAAGGAGTTAGATCAAGCTGCATTTTCACTTGATGCCCATAGGACTATGATTTTTAGGTATAAAATAGGTTGGTCTTATTTCTTGCTAGGTAACTTCGAAGAGGCAAAAATTAGGTACAGGAACATCATTCAGTCTACGAAAGAGAAGTTACGTGGTGATACAATTTGTTACACTAAGGTAATGATGATGCTGTGCTACTTCGAGAATCAGGAGTTTTACACCATCCAAAGCCAAGTAGCGAGTTTGCGGAAGTATCTTAATAGTAACAATGAGATGAATGTTGCCAATAATGCACTGCTTACTTACATTTCACATTGCTCGAAAAATAACATGGTGAAAGACGATAAAAGGTTAGACGAACTTATTGCTAGCTTGTCGAAGGCGCAAAAGGATAAATACGAAAAGCGAGCGTTTATTTACTTTAATTATTTGGATTGGGCTTTCGCCCAAAGAGAAAAAGAGTAGAAGTCTATGGTTAAGATTGTACTCTACCAAGCTGATAGTTTTTACTCCTAAAAATTGTGATTCTGAGTTTTGTGTTCTTTCACATTTCCACTCCCTTTTCTGTAGTTAGTTTAGTATGTCCTTGGTCCATTACATCCTATACCATCTAAAGTTTTTGATGTCGCACAATTGTCCGTAGCTTAAACCCGAAATAGACTCAAGTATTCAAAGTAGATTTCTCAGCCTTACCGCTTCACTACTTTCTCCACAGCTATCAATTGATTGTGGCTGTTTACAATTTTCACAAAGTACATTCCAGGCTGTAAATCAACTATGTCTACTTGGCAAGTTCCTTCTAGACTCATACTTGTCTTAGTTTCTTTTCCTGTTGCATCAAGAATACGAACCATGTATTTACCGACAATACCTTTAATTGTAAATTGATCTAAGGCGGGATTAGGCGCAATGAAGATTCTCTGGCTCAATTCGGTTACTCCTGTTGGAGCTGCATCGATACAAGATCTAGGATAATTTACAGCAGTTTGCCAAGCGATTTCTTGCATTTTAAGAGCTAGGTCAGCACCTGGGGCTTCGAAGTCACCTCCCCACCATACTTGTGTTTGATTCGTCAACCCGACAGGGCTCGTCTTATGAATCGTAGCAAAATGAATACAAGCTACAAAGTATTTCCCAACATCTGTCAAGTGAATATTATCAGAAAATATATCTTCAATTTGATTCAGATCAGGAATAACTCCGGCCATTATTGAGTCATACAAAGCCGCAAGACCTTGAGCTGCAGGTATCAAACATACTGGATTCGTAGGATTATATCTAGCATTCAATGTATCTACTACGCTTTCCCACATCGGCAAATCATCCGATAATCGCTGACGCCATGGATTACTATCAATATCATAGTCACAACTTGTGGGTGTTCCGCTCAACAGACAATGCCAATCTTCATAGAGATAAACTTGAATATCCGGGTTGAATGTGTTCGCATAATGATAAAAGCTGTCTGCGTATTCATAAGTCAACTCGATACTGCCCAGATGTCTAGGAACTGATTCCGTTAGTACTAATGCGTCGAAGTTACCTGAGGCTAAACCATAGTTTTCATCATAGAAACCATAATAATTAGGTTCAATTATTCCATAGCTCTGATCGTATTTTCTCTCCCAGTTGTAGCTAAGTGGCGAACCCGGAATCGATTGATAGACCCATGAAAAATCAACAGTCTCATGATCATTACTCAATGACTGTACCATATCTGGAATTTGGTCACTCAAACTGTGACCTACGTAGAAAGTGCGCTGAGTTTGAGCAGATGCATCGATAAGCAAGCTACTTAGAATCAAAGTGAGACTGAATACAACAGATCGCATAAGTTGTCAAATTTGGTGAGGATGGTTACAAAAGTACAAAATTTTACATCTCATATGTATAAGGGCAATTATTGATAGTCGATCAAAAGAATTGCGGAGCTCCCATTCTCTTTGCATTTCAACACAATTGATGTATTATACCAATTCTGTTTTAGAATTTCGCATATTTTCAAGTTTATTAAACCCGAATTATGTATTAGGTTTTCGTCATGAGAGCTTAAAATGCAAAGAGAATGGGAGCTCAACAGTTTTTTTTAAGCGCAGGCGTGGTCACCATCACGGTGAGCATCAAAAGAGCTGGACGTTCCCATTATCGAAGCAGTTTAAGCTCGTAATAGATATCTTAATACATATTTCGGGTTAAAAATAATCTAACAGTCACATAAATTCTCAAGCTACTTACACCCACAACACAAAGCACTGAGTAATACCAATTCTGTTTTAGAATTTCGCATATTTTCAAGTTTATAAAAGCAATTACTTCGTTAGAAATACTCATGATAGCTAAAGCTATCCTTGCGTTTTCTGCCTTGTACTTGATTTAATAATTCTTGAAAATAAAGTGAAACCTTAATACAGAATTGGTATTACAACTGTTATTATTCAGTTAAGAAAATAAAAACCTTGCTAGAAAATTCTTTTTTTTACAAAAAACAATTCTATACTTGTAGTATGTTAATGAAGAAGTCTAAAATGATGTGTTGTTGTATGTGTAAGAAATCTTACGCAAATGGCAATGTATTTTAGTGTGTTCAAAACATAAGAAATATGAAGAGCCTTTGCGATTGCAAGGGCTTTTTTTTTGGCGTAAGCCGAACCTAGAAATGTAAAAATGAAATTTAATTCCAAATATAAATCAATGTATAAGATGATGATGTGCTGTTGCATCATGATGGTTTCACCTATCAAAGGTCCGCCCTTATATTATTGATTGCTGTACAATTAATATTTAATGAGTCCCTTTGAGAGTGAAATTTCAAAGGGGCTTTTTTTTATCACAAATCGTCGATAATCGACAAAAAACTAATTATTATGAGCACTTTACAACAAAAAACAAATGCACTTCATGCAGGGCACGACACTACATTAACGGAGGGAACAAGAGCCGTACCGATCTATCAAACTTCGTCGTATGTATTCAACGACACCGATCATGCGGCAAATTTGTTTGGTCTCAGAGAATTTGGGTACATCTATACAAGGCTGAACAATCCTACGAATGACATTTTGGAAAAGAGACTTGCATCCGTCGAAGGAGGCGTTGGAGCAGCTGTCTTTGCTTCTGGAACGTCAGCGATTGCGACAACTCTATTGACCTTGCTCAAAGCTGGCGACCACATCGTTTCTTCAAGTAGTCTGTACGGAGGAACCTTTAATCTACTGAATACTACACTACCGAGACTAGGGATAACTACAAGTCTTGTGGCAGCAGATGACGTATCGAATTTCAAGAATGCAATCCAGGAGAATACACGTGCTATTTATATTGAGTCTCTTGGTAATCCCAAGTTGGACGTACTAGATATTGAAGCCATTTCAAAAATTGCAAAAGCGAATGGCATTCCTTTGATTGTAGACAATACTGTAGCGACGCCTGCGCTATTAAACCCTATAAAACACGGTGCTAATATCGTGATTCATTCACTCACTAAGTACATAGGAGGTCAGGGAAGTTCGCTTGGCGGAGCTGTGATTGACGCCGGAACTTTTGACTGGACCAACGGTAATTTCCCAGAATTCACTGAGCCATCCAAAGGATATCACGGCTTAAAATACTCGGAAGCATTGGGTAACATAGCTTTCATCGTAAAATTAAGAATCGAAGGCTTGAGAGATTACGGAGCATCACTCAGTCCTTACAATGCCTTCCAAATCATTCAAGGACTAGAGACTCTAGAGGTAAGAATCCAGCAACATTCAAGAAACGCGTTAGAAATTGCACAGTGGCTTGAGGCACAAGATCAAGTAGCATGGGTCAATTACCCAGGTCTTGAGACTAGTTCATATTTTGAATTAGGTCAAAAGTATCTACCAAAAGGAAAAAGTGGAATTGTCACATTTGGTTTGAAAGGAGGTTTCGATCAGGCAAAAAAGGTAACCGATGCCACAAAGATATTCTCTCTACTTGCCAACATTGGTGATACAAAATCACTCATTATTCACCCAGCTAGCACAACTCATCAACAACTTACTTCTGAGGAGCAACTTTCAGCCGGAGTAAGCCCTGATCTGATCAGGCTATCAATAGGTCTAGAAGATGTACAAGACTTAAAAGATGATTTACTTCAAGCGATAAAGAGTTAATATGAATAATTTACAAAAGCACTCAATATATAAATACGTAACAATAAGTGATGTCCAATATGAAAAATTGGACATCACTTATGAGGTGTTCGGTAAGAAAATCCATACAGCTCCTATCATAGTAGTTTTTCATGCTCTCACTGGAAACTCAGATGTTGCTAGTGATGAAAAAGGGTGGTGGAAAGATCTCATAGGATATAACAAGACTATTGACCTTAATCGCTTTACCATCATTTCATTCAATATCCTTGGTAATGGATACGATGGAAATCTTATCGAAAACTATGCTGATTTTACAGCGAAAGATATTGCCATTTTGAATTTTCACACCCTCAGATCTTTAGGGGTAAAAAACATCTATGGAGTGATTGGTGGTTCTCTTGGAGGTGGAATCGCATGGGAATTAGTTGCTGAATTCCCCAAGTTCTCGTCTTATCTGTTTGCAATAGCTACGGATTGGAAAGCTACGGACTGGGTTTTAGGTTTCTGCGGGACTCAAGAGAGTATCTTGAAAAATTCTGCAAATCCCTTAGCTGATGCCAGGAGGATGGCCATGCTTTTCTACAGATCACCTGTTTCTTTGCAATCAAAGTTTGAACGTAAAAAACAAGATAACAAACAGTTTGCGGTTAATTCATGGCTGAACCATCATGGTAGTAAGCTCCAACATCGATTTTCTATCCAAGCTTATTTGATGATGAATCAACTTCTAGCGAGCGTTGATATAACCCGAGGAGAATACAAAGAAGATGTATTTCAAAAGCTTGAGACCACAATTGTTCAAATTTCGATAGAAAGTGATTTACTGTATTTACCCGATGAAAACAAGGAAACAGCTGAATATCTCAAAGAATTAGGAATCAAGAATTCTTATTTCCAAGTAAAGTCCGAAGATGGCCATGATGCCTTCCTGATTGAGCATGATCAGATTGGTGCTTTCATTAAACCATTCTTAGCTTACGATACAAGCAAAAGTAATTCTGAAAATGCGGCATAAGACAGGAAGGATCAAGAAGAATTTCTTGTGGGGCTAGTAAAGTATTTTACCTACATATAAATAAAATATTTTTAGCAGACATTAATGTTGCGAGAGGAACATGGAGTGTATGTCGCGAACGCTAGTGAGTGATGAGGCCACTGCCGAAACACGGAATACTCTGGTCCAATGGCCTCTTTTTTTGAGGGCAATGGAACTCGCCCGATCAATCATTAACTATAACTATCTTATCCACCTCTTTTTTTGTCTTGGTCCGACAGAAGGGGGACCAAGGAAGACTTGTACTTTTCAAAAAAACGAAACCTCTCGAACTATGTTCGAGAGGCCGTGCATTAGTTAGTTGACAACTAATCTTATTTTGGATCAACTGAAAGGTAAGAAATATTCTTCCTCGAAATTAATCCCAGCAAGCAAGCTTACCGTTGATACAATTATCCGTTAAGGACTTTTGCCATTGTTTTTCCAATATCTGCTGGCGAATTCACAACATGAATTCCACAAGAAGCCATGATTCTCATTTTTGCCTCAGCTGTATCATCTTCCCCTCCAATGATTGCACCTGCGTGCCCCATTGTTCGTCCCTTAGGAGCAGTTTGTCCCGCGATAAATCCTACAACTGGTTTCTTGTTTCCAGTACTTTTGATGTACTCAGAAGCTAGTGCTTCATAGTTACCACCTATCTCACCGATCATCACGATACCATCAGTTTCTGGATCTTCCATCAGGAGCTTAACTGCCTCTCTTGTGGGAGTTCCTACGATAGGGTCACCACCGATTCCAATTGCAGTTGAGATACCGAGTCCAGCTTTCACTATCTGATCAGCTGCTTCGTAAGTAAGTGTTCCTGACTTAGAAACCACCCCAATACGTCCTTTTTTGAAAACGAATCCAGGCATAATTCCCACTTTCGCTTCGTCTGGCGTAATAACTCCAGGGCAATTTGGCCCTACAAGAGTCACTTCCTTGTCCTCAATATATGCTTTTACTTTCACCATATCCTGAACTGCAATTCCTTCAGTTATACATATGATTACTTTTATCCCAGCCGCTGCTGCTTCCATTATTGCATCAGGAGCAAAACGAGGAGGCACGAATATGATTGTTGTGTTAGCTCCGGCTTTATCTACAGCTTCCTGAACTGTGTTAAATACTGGTTTTCCAAGATGCTCTTGACCTCCTTTTCCTGGAGTCACACCCCCTACAACATTAGTTCCGTAATCTATCATTTGACCAGCGTGGAAACTTCCTTCTTTTCCAGTGAATCCCTGCACAATGATTTTCGAATCTTTATTTACTAATACACTCATAATCTACTTATTCTTCTTTTTTTATTACGACTATTTCTTCATTTGGTTTATGCATGTAATATCGTTCTCTTGCGTATTTCTCCTTATATAAATCAATGTGTTTCAGCTGTTCCCGTGTTTCCACGATCTTTGCCTGATAACTTAATTGATCCTCTTGAAGTTTTTCTACCTTTTGATTTAAATATCGATGTGAATTCACATTATATTTATCAAAAAACAATACCCATATGAGAAAGGCTACCATTGCTATAGTATACTTGTTGAGCCACACTTTTGTGGATCTCCATTTAAATTTATCTAGTATTGATTTGATATTCATCCGGCGACCTTTAAACACATTAAACTTTTTGAACAAGTATAAGTGCTAGATTACTAATTAAATACCAAAGATAAGGCTATTTTTTCGCTTTTGATAAAATTTCCCTTATATAAAATAGTTCTTACAAGCCAAAGATTGATTTTCCTGGGTAAATTCCCTGATCACCTAGCTCCTCTTCTATTCTCAATAATTGATTGTACTTTGCGATTCTATCACTTCTACTTGCCGATCCAGTCTTGATCTGTCCGCAATTTAAAGCTACAGCCAAGTCAGCAATCGTAGTATCTTCTGTCTCTCCTGATCTATGGCTCATCACACTTGTAAATGCATTACGAGTTGCCATGTTCACAGCATCAATTGTTTCGGTCAAACTACCTATCTGATTTACTTTGATCAATATTGAATTAGCAGAACTCTCTTCAATTCCTCGCGCAAGTCTGTTTGTATTCGTTACGAATAAATCATCGCCTACCAACTGAATCTTATCTCCTAATTTAGATGTTAGGCTTTGCCATCCACTCCAGTCATCTTCATCTAACCCATCTTCTATAGAAATAATAGGGTATTTATCCGCCCATCCTTTCCAGTAATCAACCATTTCAGAACTAGTTAACTTATCTCCTGTACTTTTGTGGAAGTGATATACTTTTTCTTCTGCATTGTAAAATTCTGAAGCTGCAGCATCCATACCAATCATGATATCTTCACCTGGCCTGTAACCAGCACTTTCGATGGCTTTAAGAACGATTTTTACCGCGTCTTCATTCGACTTGATATTAGGGGCAAAACCACCTTCATCTCCTACATTCGTAGAAAAACCGCCATCTTTCAATACTTTCTTCAAGTGATGAAAAGTTTCAACTCCCATTCGTAAAGCCTCTGAAAAATAATCAGCTCCCACAGGAATGATCATAAATTCTTGAAAATCGATACTATTATCAGCATGCGATCCTCCATTTAGTATGTTCATCATAGGAACAGGAAGCACATGCGCATTTACACCACCGACATATCTGAATAGTGATTGTCCGCTTACTTCAGAAGCAGCCTTAGCACAAGCTAATGAAACTCCTAGGATTGCATTTGCACCTAACTTTGATTTATTATCTGTACCGTCAAGCTCTATCATTGCTTCATCAATAGCAATCTGATTCATTACGTCCATACCGATTAGCACTTCAGCAATTGGCCCATTAATATTGTCACAAGCAGTAAGTACTCCTTTCCCCAGGAACCTTCCTTTGTCACCATCTCGCAGCTCTACAGCCTCGTATTTTCCTGTGGACGCCCCACTAGGCACCGCGGCTCTACCAAAATGCCCGCTTGTCGTTAATACCTCCACCTCTACTGTGGGATTTCCTCTGGAGTCAAGAATTTCTCTTGAACGTATATCTAATATACTGCTCATAATTTATGATTTATGATTTGTGATCTTTAATTAAATCTATGAATTTATCGAATAAATACCTAGAATCATGTGGCCCTGGATTTGCCTCCGGGTGATGCTGAACTGAAAACGCTGGTTTGCCTACTAATTCTATTCCTTCGATTGTATCGTCGTTAAGATTCTTGTGTGTTACTCGGATTGTATCACTCTTTGCTTCTAATTCCTTTCCACTCACTGCAAAACCATGATTTTGTGTTGTGATTTCACCCTTTCCCGAATCGAGATTTATAACTGGGTGATTAGCTCCTCTGTGACCATTATGCATCTTGTATGTAGAAACGCCTTGAGACAATGAAAGAATCTGATGTCCTAAGCATATTCCAAAAGTTGGTTTCCCACTGTCAATAATCTGCTTCGTTGTCTCTATTGCATAGTCCATACTTGATGGATCTCCAGGTCCGTTTGACAAGAAATATCCATCAGCATTCCATGCTTTCAAGGTCTCAAAATCTGTTTTTGCAGGGAAAACTTTCAGGTATGCTCCTCGCTCTGCTATACAATTCAAGATATTTTGCTTCGTCCCAAAATCCAGTACAGCAACTTTCAACTTCTCCTCCGGATTTCCTAAGTAATAAGCGTTTTCAGTCGTTACTTTACTTGCAAGTTCAAGACCTTCCATGCTTGGAGTTTCAGCCAAGATTTTCTTCAAAGTTTCGAGATCCTCATGCTCACTACTTATCACAGCATTCATTACCCCTTTATCTCTGATTCGCTTCACAATTTCTCTCGTATCAATGTCAGAAATACAAACAAGATTCTCTTGCTCAAAATACTCTTGAATCGAATTATCGGCAAGCGGCCTATGATAATCTACCGTAAAATTCTTACATATCAACCCGGCTATTTGAGCTCCTTTACTCTCCGTATCACCAGCCTTTGTACCATAATTCCCTATGTGAGAATTCGTAGTAACAAGAATTTGGTTGTAATATGATGGATCTGAAAAAACTTCCTGATAACCTGTCATACCAGTATTAAAGCAAATTTCACCGGACGTTGTCCCTTTAATTCCATATGCCTTTCCTTTGTAAACTGTGCCATCTTCAAGAAGTAAAGTGGCTGTGTGGGTTCCTATGTAAGTCACTGTTTCAAGTTTTTTTAAAATTCGCACAAATATACTAAACACAAAGGATTCTCGAGAACTTCATCACTGCAAAAAAGGCAATTCTTTTCTGAGTTCACTCAAGCGCTTTTGCAGTCTAGTCTGAAAACTAATATTTTCCTCACTTTCTATATTAAATGCCCTATGTTCCTGCATCTTTCGTACTTTTTCAACGCTTTTCATAACTTTTCTAGTGACATCCGAAAAATAAGATTCTGAAAACTTTTCCCAAACATAATCAAGCGCCTCATCACTGGGATGCACCCTGTCTTTACCATAGAATCTGTAGTCGCGCAAGTCGTCTAAAACTAGCTCATACGACGGAAAATAATCCATCCTAGCTCCATGAATTGCTGCAATTAAATGTGATTTAGATAATTGATTTTCAATAAACCCGTCTTTCAAGTGCCGTACAGGTGAGACGGTTAATACAAGTTTTTTGGCTTCCGCCAAAACTTTAATTTCATGTAAATCTTTTTGAATTTCATCAATAGACTGGAGTCTCTTGCGAAATAATTTAGCTGTCTGCTTGTGACAATTAGCAACAGTAATTCCGTCCTTATCATACACATGAGCCGTTCCCAAAGTCACAAAAAAGTAGGATGTCCCCCTCCATCTCTGAGCAAATTCTCTTTGGGCTTGACCCCATTTCTCCATAAACAACTCCTTCGAACTAACTTTAAAATCCGAATGAAAATCATAATGACAAATCATCCCATCTCGCTCGACAAATAAATACTCATTTAGCTTTTCCTTTCCAAGCAAAAGCTTCAACATCTTCAATAATGACTGAGAATTGTACAGAATTCCAGTAGGATTACAATCATTACCAAAACCATAGTACGAAAATTTATTTGCCATATTACGTGCAAAACAGGAGCCCATAAAAAGAGTAAAATCATTGTGATTTATCGAATCTTCACTTGCTGGAATATGTAATTCAGTCCGCCATTTCATAGACCAAAGGTCAGTAATTTTATTAATCCATGCCGAGAATGAAGCTAAATTGTCGAAGTTTATGTTCTATTCTTTCACATAGTCTAACATTTTATGAGAATATTTCTTTTTCTACTTTTCTTAATTCCATTTTCACTTACTGCCAGTGATGATCTACAAGCGCACATTAAAAAGCACTTTCCCGATGCAGTAATCACGAGCTCCGATAACAAATACCACTACAATTATCAGTATGAGGTGATTATTCAGCAGTGGCTCGATCACGATGATCATACCAAAGGGAAATTCCCTCAACGCATCATACTGTCTCACTACCGAAAAAGTGCACCTATGCTTATGGTCACAGAAGGATACAATGCTGGCCCAAGACATTACGAATTATCAGAAATATTAAAAAGTAACCAACTTATTGTAGAATATCGATTTTTCGGAAAGTCTAAGCCTGCCAATGTTGATTACAGCTACCTCAGTAATGAGCAAGCGATGAAAGATCTTCATAGAATCAACAAAGCGTTCAAAAAATTTTACAAGAAGGAATGGATCAGCACTGGAATTTCTAAAGGTGGTACAACATGCATGTATTACAAAGCCACATATCCACGAGATGTAAAAGTCGCAATACCATATGTTGCACCTTTACCGAATGCGCGAGAAGACAAACGAACAGATGCACTGATCTCTACGGTGGGAGAAAGCGAGTGCCGTGAAAAACTGTTTGAATTTCAGAAACATGCGCTTTCTATTCAGGATAGTTTATTGGCTTTCGCCCAAAAAGATGCCAATGCAAACGAATTGACTTTCAAGCGAATTGAAGGAGTGGAAAAAGCGATCGAATATGCTATTCTAGAGTACACATTTTCATTCTGGCAAATGGGTCATGATTGCCGTGACATTCCAGAAGATCTCTCGGCTACAGCTACCTATGAAAGCATCAAAAACATAGTGGGGATAGACTTTTACAGCGATGGGGTGATCGCATATTACGAACCATCTTTCTACCAATTCATGACCCAAAACGGTTATTATGGTTTCATGCATGATCATCTAGATGATAAGCTAAAACATGTAAAAGTGTATGACAATGCAATATTTGCTCCAAGAGGAGTAAACCTAGATTACGATCCTTCATATAATGTATGGGTAAATAAGAGACTGGATAAGAAAGGGAAGCGAATGATCTATATTCAGGGAGAAAATGATCCTTGGGCGGCATTGACATATGTGCCAAAGAAGGATAAATTCGGTAAATTGATGGTAAAAGAAGGCGGATCTCACAGGACGAGAATTCGTGACTTCACAAAACAAGAACAACGAACAATATATAATTTATTGGGAGAATGGCTGAAAACCGAAATTTATCCCCTTGAGGATTAAGGGATCTATTTCATTTTCCATACTCCTAAAAAACAGGATCTATGAATTATGAACAGAGACCATCAAGCACTAACCTCCCGCCCCAAACCTTTGCATAAACAACTAATATTTAAACACTTAAAAATTTATTGAAACTATCTTCACTTTCAAATATGTTTATATATTGGTGCCACAAATTAGAATTTTTATGACTTATTATCCATCTTTCTTTAGCTTCTTTTATTTCTGGACTAGCTTTATTGATGGGTGATATACTTTATAATAAAAAATATAAAAGCCTATCAATACTTATTGATGGGCTTTTTTTATGCCTATGAGTACAACTAACAAAAAGATTATCATTCAAGGAGTCAAAGGCTCATTCCATGACATCGCTATGCGTCATTTCTATGGAGAAGGAGCAAAGGTAGATTTTGTGGTAGCAGATAGCTTTCCTGAATTATTCGAAGATTACCAGAATGATCATACGATCGATCATGCAATTATGGCGATAGAGAATACGATTGCTGGCAGCATAATGTATAACTACACTTTGCTTAAACAACACAACTTCCATATTTCAGGAGAATTGTTTCTTCGCATCAAACACAATCTTATGGCGTTGCCAGGGACAAAACTTGAAGATGTAACTGAAGTACATTCTCACCCAATGGCACTTGCGCAATGTAAAACATTCCTCAACAAGCATCGAAACTGGCAAAAGATAGAACGGGAAGATACCGCACTATGTGCTGCGGAAATTGCTTTGCGTCGAAAGAAAGGGTTTGCGGCTATTGCCAGTGAATTAGCTGCCCAAGAATATGGGCTCGACATAATTGAGGGTGGCATAGAAACAAACAAGCAAAATTTTACGAGATTCCTTATCCTTTCTAGGGAAAAGCAAGTTGTTCCAAAAAATCAAGGCCGAGAGAAAGTATCAGTTTGCTTTAGCCTTAAGCACACGACAGGTTCATTGAGTGAGCTATTAGCTATGTTAGCTCGTCGATCTTGCAATCTTACGAAAATACAGTCGGCGCCAATAGTTGGTAAAGAATTTCAATACTTCTTTTTTGTTGACTTTATCCTTGAGAAGAATTCATACAAATCAATCATGGAAGAACTCAGAGCAGAAGTAGAGAGCTTACAAATATTGGGTCATTACAATGAAGGATCATTTTATGAAAGTTAATATAGCTAATCGATTACAACAAGTTGAGGAATACTATTTTTCAACTAAATTGAAAGAAATCGCAGCCTTGCAAGCGAAAGGAGAGAATATTGTCAACCTAGGAATTGGGAAACCGGATCTTGCCCCGCCTGCGCTAATAATTGATGCATTGAAGCAAGAGTCGATGAAACCTGATGCTCACGGCTACCAGTCTTACAAGGGAATTCCTGAGTTTCGACAAGCGATAGCAAACTTTTATGATGCTCAGTTTCAGGTACAAATTGATCCTCAAACTGAAATTTTACCGTTAATGGGAAGCAAAGAAGGCATCATGCATCTCAGCATGGCTTTTCTCAATCCTGGTGATGAAGTTCTGGTACCAAACCCAGGTTATCCTAGTTATGCCGGTGCTACAAAATTGACTGGTGCAAACATAAAATACTATGATCTAGTAGAAGAAAATGATTATCAGATCAACATAGGGCAACTTAATGAGTTAAGCAGCGAACGGACTAAAATCATATGGGTTAACTATCCACATATGCCTACTGGTGCGCTTGCAGACCGAGAAAAGCTCCAAGAACTTATCTTTTGGGCGAAAGCCCGCAATATAATAGTTGCTTCAGACTCACCCTACGCTTTCATACTCAATGAGAAGCCCGCAAGTATCTTATCCCTGGAAGGTGCCAGTGAATGCTGTATCGAGCTAAATTCGCTAAGTAAAAGTCATGGAATGAGTGGCTGGAGAGTAGGAATGGCAGTGGGAAGACAGGAAATTATCAATGCGATGTTACGATTCAAATCCAATATGGATTCAGGTATGTTTCGACCAATTCAAGTAGCTGCAATTACTGCGATGGGAATAGACAATACGTGGTACGAGAGGACCAATAGGATATATAGAGAGCGGAGGGAATTACTATGGGCAATGTTGGGAAAAATCAATTTTACCTTCGATACGAAATCGGCGGGATTATTTGTGTGGGCTAGGATTAGTGAGAAGTTTCAAAGTGGAGAAGAAGCGAGTGATTTCCTATTAGCCCGATGTAAGGTTTTTGCGCCTCCGGGCATGATTTTTGGAAGTAATGGAGAAAAGTATGTTAGGTTTTCGCTGTGCCAACCGAAGGAAGTGATCGATGAGGCATGCAGAAGAATCATAACTGTAATAAATTATTGATGATACGAAGAAGAAAGATAGCGATTGTAGGACTTGGGTTGATAGGAGGCTCATTGGGCAAAAGCCTAGGAAATCTTCATTATACAGGCAAGATCATAGGTGTTGATGCCAATCAAAACCATTGTGATAAAGCGATCGAGCTCGGTATTGTTGAAGAATGTATGAATTTAGAGGATGCCGTTAATGCTGTTGACGTGATTGTATTAGCAACACCTGTGAATTCCATTGTAAAAATACTTCCAATTATTCTCGACAAAGTTGAGGACCAAGTGGTCTTCGACGTAGGAAGTACAAAGAAAGAGATCATTGATTCAGTGGCTAGTCATCCAAAAAGGGGAAGATTCGTAGCTTGTCATCCAATGAGTGGTACAGAGTTTAGTGGACCAGAAGCGGCCATTGAAGGATTATTCAAGGACAGTTATAATGTCATCTGCAATAGTGATGATAGCGATCTTGATGCATTAACGATTGTAAAGTCTCTATGCGAGGATTTAGGTATGAAATTACTTTATCAGGATGCAGAAGCGCACGACACGCATGTGGCTTATGTCAGTCATATCTCGCATATCAGCGCATTTGCACTTGCCTTAACGGTGCTTAATAAAGAACAAAGTGAGCAACAAATATTTCAGTTGGCAAGTGGAGGATTCGAATCAAGCGTCAGACTAGCTAAAAGTAATCCACAGACGTGGGCGCCTATATTCGCTCAGAACAGAGACGCAGTGCTTGATGTATTAGATGAACACATTACTGTTCTCTCACAATTTCGGACGTTGATCATAAAGAAGGATTGGGAAGTATTTGGTGAAATGATGGGTAAAGCCAATGAAATAAAACGCATACTAAATAACGATAATTAGCAAATCACAAATAATGGAAATTAAGAAATTATACAACAAGAGACCGGTAGTAATCGCTGGGCCATGTAGTGCAGAGACAGAAGAACAAGTCCTCGCTATTGCGCATCAATTGAAAGATCAGGACATTGATCTTTTCAGGGCAGGTATATGGAAACCAAGAACTAGACCGAATAGCTTCGAAGGGGTAGGTTCGGTTGGTTTGAAATGGTTAAGGCGAGTCAAAGAAGAAACAGGCTTGAAGACTACGACTGAAGTGGCAAATAAAACACATGTTGAAGAAGCACTTTATCATGGGATTGACACGCTTTGGATTGGCGCAAGGACAACGGTGAATCCGTTCAGCGTTCAAGAAATAGCTGACGCCTTACAAGGTGTCGATATCCCTGTGATGGTAAAAAACCCTATCAATCCGGATCTTGGATTGTGGATCGGTGGAATAGAGCGAATCATGAAAGCTGGAATAACGCAGATTGCAGCAATTCACAGAGGTTTCGCTAGCTATGGGGAAAAGTACTACCGTAACAAGCCAATGTGGCAAATTCCAATCGAATTAACAAGACAATTTCCAGAGTTAAGCATCATCTGCGACAATAGCCATATTTGTGGTCGAAGGGATATCTTGGGAGATGTTGCTCAGCAAGCGATGGATCTGAATTATGATGGGATTATGACTGAAGTTCATACCAATCCCGATGAAGCATGGTCTGATGCTGCTCAGCAAATTACACCGAAAATATTTGGCGAGCTAGTTAAAAGCCTGAATCTTCGAAGCGGTGATGCCAGCAAGGTGCTAGCCCAAGCTGAACTTGATGGAGTCCGTGCTGAGATCGATATTTTGGACAGTCAAATTCTCAAAATTCTTGAAGAAAGAATGAAACTGGTTGATCAAATTGGTCAATACAAGAAATCCAATAATATTCCTATTCTTCAGGCTGCAAGATGGAACGAAATCCTAGACAAATCGATACAGAAAGGTGCAAAAAAGGGATTAAGTGAGGAATTTGTCGGTTCACTTTTCCGAGCGGTGCATCAAGAGAGCATCAATCATCAGCAGAAAATCATGAATAAGTAATCTTTTGTTCCAGGTCTGTTACGGAAATAGATTGACATGGCTAGAACAAAAACATCTATGTTTGCAAGTGTCACTTACTAACACTAAATTTGGCTATCATAATTTAACCCGAATTATGCATTAGGTTTTTGCTATGAAAGCTTAATGTATATTTCGGGTTCAACAAACATAGAAACCTCCATTGGCCATGACGGTAAAAAAACTTTACATAGCAGATCTTCACTTGCGACTCCTAGCTGGGTTTCTAGACCTATTAATCTTACAATTTTTAGCTTACGTCTTGTACAAGGTACTTGATTTCTGTGCGAAAGCGGGTGAATACGAATATCTTACAACTAGAAATGACAACTGGTACTTCGGAGTAGCTTTTATTTTGTGTTTTATACTAACGGTCTTCATGTACTTCTCCATACAACATGCAGGTTTTTCACAAGCATCAGTTGGAAAAAGACTGGTAGGATTAGAAGTGGTAGATAAAGAGGGTCAACCAATTTCTAGAAAACAAGCAAACATTAGAGCTCTCGGAAAAGTACTTAGCTATTTATTCTTCTTCATTTCAGGCCCGCTTATCATTTTCAGTTCACAAGCTAGGAGTCTAGGTGATCGTATGGCTAATACATTCGTAGTTATCAAAGCGAGTAAAAATGTAGAGCTATGACTTATACCAAGAAACCCTAAAACTCTCAATGAAGGCTAGGTTACTTGACTTGAAGCTCGAAAACCCAATGCAAATTTCGGATTGATGTAGGTAAGGATACCTTATAAATGTTCGAAGATCTAGAAAAGTTAGTAACTTATTTAAATGAAAGTCATAGATATGTGCTTTCATTAGACCCAAAGTTATTAAGCACAGTTCTTTATGATTTCCATTTCAACTACAAAGACATCAAATTCAAACGGAGAAGTCCTTGCTGGACAAATTGTCGAATCGACCTACAATGATGAGTCTCTAATAATTCTAGAAATTACCAAGAGTTTAAGTGGAGAGGAAGCCAGCATAACCACTTACGAATACAGTAAGAACAACCTTCTTATCAAAGAAGAAACTACTCACGAAGGCATTCTTATCATGAAGAGAACCTTCGAATATAGCGCATTGGAAGAGTTGGTTAGTGAAAAACTTTTTGATGACTCAAAAAAAATGATTTACCAGATCGAACGACGTGGGAACAAGATAGTTGAGAACGAGTATGATCACTATTCTAAACCAACACTCAAATTGACGAAGCATTTAGACCTGCAAGATAGGGTGATCAAAGAAATCGATTACTTAGGAAATGTGACTGAATACCAATACCAGGGTAACAACTTAGTCAATTGTAAAATGTATGAATCTGGAATACTTGTACTGAACGAAGATTACTTTTTTGACGAGCATGACAATGAAATAAAAAGCGTGGGGGTTGAACTTGATATCCAAGAAGAAATCACTGTAATAAAAGAGTACAATGAGCAGCACAAGCTCGTAAAAGAGGAGCACTTACTAAATGGCTTACCTGTCTTCGAAAAAATTATCCAATACAACGAAAAGAATCAACTTATAAAATCCACTTCCACTGACAAGCAAGATGGCATGTCAGATGTATTAACAGTAACTTATCAAGAATAAGCCAACCTTACATTTCAACCCACTTAACATCATTACTATTCCCACTTTCTACAACCTTATCGATAAAGTGCATTCCTCTAATTCCATCATCAACTGACGGAAAATCGGCATATACTTCTTCGACCTCTTCTCCCGCCAATCTAGCTTGGATGCACTTTGCTACATTCCTATAAATATTCGCAAATGCCTCAAGATAACCTTCGGGGTGTCCAGCTGGAATCCGTGCATGGGCATTGGCTTCAGGATATAATTCACCTACCCCTGTTCGATACATTTGAGTTGGTTTGTCGAGCCACTTTACCAGAAGAGTATTGGGTTCCATTTGCGCCCATTCGAGGCCCCCTTTCTCTCCGTAAATTCTGATACGCAATGCATTTTCCTCTCCAGCGCTGATCTGACTTGCGTATAAAACGCCACGCGCACCATTATTAAATCTGAGTAAAATACTACCATCGTCGTCAAGTAACCTTCCGTCGATGTGGATGTGCAAGTCTGCACAAATAGCACTAATTTGCAATCCACTAATATACTCCGCCAAATTTTCTGCATGAGTTCCTATATCTCCCATCGCACCAGCTTTCCCTGATCGTTTGGGGTCCGTTCGCCAAGCGGCTTGTTTCTGTTCTTCGGCTTCCAACTTAGTCGACAACCAACCTTGCGGATATTCAACAACAATCCTTCTCACAGCGCCAATTTCATTATTTCGTATCATCATCCGAGCCTGCTTCACCATGGGATATCCAGTGTAATTATGCGTCAACGCAAAAATCAAGCCCGTAGATTCTACCAATCTTTTAAGCTCCAAAGCTTCTTCCATATCGAAACACAAGGGCTTATCACAAACCACATGAAATCCACTTTCTAAAGCCATTTTCGCAGGTGGAAAATGCATATGATTAGGAGTCACGATCGCTACAAAATCCATTCGTTCGCCTTCCGGTAATTCCGACTCTGTTTCAATCATAACTTTATATGAAGGATAGCATCGATCTTCTGGCAAGTAAAAGTCTTTCCCGCTTTCGATTGATCGCGCGGGATTGCTAGAAAATGCACCGCACACTAATTCGATCTGACCGTCCAGAGCTGCCGCCATTCTGTGTACTGCGCCGATGAACGCTCCACGACCTCCGCCAACCATTCCCATTCTTATTTTTCTCATCTGGATTTTGTTTTGGCGAAGATAAGAGGTTTCCGTGTTTTAGAGTAATGAGAATTAAGGTTTTTGGGCTTTCGCCCAAAAGGAAAGTTACTTCGAAAGGAATCGATAGGATAGAGAATTACTCAGTAATACCATTCTGGTATAAGGTGTCCAGTAGAATTGTGCTAATTCACCAATTTTCGTCGTTATTGCTCCTCCTGTTCCTCCTTCTTTCACTCAAAACTTGCGATGTTCTCCCTCTTCGAAGATCATTCATTTGCCATATTTACATATATTATACCAATTCTGTTTTAAGGTTTCACTTTATTTTCAAGAATTATTAAACCCGAATTATGCATTAGGTTTTCGTCATGAGAGCGTGAACCCAAATTATCAATTGGAACATTTATTACGCCTTGAACTTCCTGCGAAATATAGCGCTTCGCTAGTTTTCACTCAGTCACCATAGCGATGCTATGCCTCATTCATGAAAACTCA
>CALBVQ010000110.1 GCA_937969485.1 uncultured Saprospiraceae bacterium
TAGGCAATTTGTTTCTCACGTCTGTAGTTACTATCATCTATTGTTTCTTGCATACTCCTAGTAACCTTATCAGCATACATAATTGCCTTACCATTTACATTACGTGCAGCACGTCCTATAGTTTGTGTAAGGGATCTATTACTTCTCAAAAATCCTTCTTTATCTGCATCTAAGATTGCCACTAGTGACACCTCAGGTAAGTCCAGTCCCTCTCTCAAAAGGTTAACTCCTACCAAAACATCATATAGCCCTTTTCTTAAATCTTGCATGATTTCTACACGCTCTAGCGTATCAACATCAGAGTGTATGTATCGGGTGCGTATGTCTATGCGCATTAAGTATTTTGTTAGCTCCTCGGCCATACGCTTGGTAAGGGTTGTCACTAAGATACGTTCATCTCTAGCGACTACTTTGTTTATTTCTTCTATAAGATCATCTATTTGATTAAGGGAAGGTCTTACCTCTACAATTGGATCTAATAGCCCCGTTGGTCTAATAATTTGTTCTACATAGGTCCCTTCAGACTTTTGTAATTCGTAATCTGCGGGGGTGGCAGAGACATAAATTACTTGATTTTGTAGTGCTTCCCATTCTTCAAATTTTAGAGGTCTATTGTCCATTGCTGCAGGAAGTCTAAAACCATACTCAACAAGATTTTCTTTACGACTTCGATCTCCACCATACATAGCACTCACTTGAGAAACCGTTACGTGACTCTCGTCCACAACCATTAAATAATCATTTGGAAAATAGTCTAAAAGGCAAAAGGGTCGTGTTCCAGGCTCCCGCCCATCCAGATAGCGTGAGTAATTTTCAATACCAGAGCAGTACCCCAATTCACGAATCATTTCAAGATCAAAATTAGTACGCTCATCTAGGCGTTTTGCTTCTAAGTGTTTTCCCACTTCTTCAAAAAAGCTCACCTGCTTTGTGAGATCTTCACCTATTTGATTAATTGCTCCTTGCAACACATCTGGGGATGTCACAAACATATTAGCAGGGTAAATTCTCAGTCTCGCAAACTTCTCTATAACTTCTGCACTTGCAGGGTCAAAAGCCTCAATTTCTTCGATTTCATCACCAAAAAAGTGAACTCTAAAAGCCATATCTGCATATCCAGGAAAAATTTCAACGGTGTCACCTTTGATTCTAAAATTACCTCTATTAAACTCACCTTCTGTTCGAGAGTATAAACTTTGCACAAGCTTTTTAAGAAGCATTGTCCTAGCAATTACTTGGTCTTGTTCAATTTCAATGACATTTTTCTGAAATTCTGCAGGATTACCAATTCCATATAAACAAGATACAGACGCAACTACGATTACATCTCTTCGTCCTGAGAGTAGGGAGGAGGTAGTGCTCAACCTCATTTTTTCAATCTCTTCATTTATCGAAAGATCCTTTTCAATATAAACTCCGGAAGAAGGAATAAATGCTTCGGGCTGATAATAATCGTAATAAGAAACAAAATACTCTACAGCATTTTCAGGAAAGAACGATTTGAATTCACTATACAATTGCGCTGCTAGTGTCTTGTTATGGGCAAGAACGAGCGTAGGCTTCTGTGTTCTTTCAATAACATTTGCGATTGTAAAGGTTTTTCCACTTCCAGTGACCCCTAAAAGTGTTTGATAGTTTTCTTTAGCCTCGAGACCCTGTACTAATTGTTGGATGGCAACGGGTTGATCTCCAGTAGGTTTAAAATCAGATTGTAGGGTAAATTTCAAAGGGATATATTTTCTAACAAAATTAGGAGTTTTTATGCTTTCGCGAAAGCGTGATAACAAACCTTTAAGTGGTCATTAAACGTGTGTTAAGAAGAGTAAACTCAAACTAGGTCTAGCGTGTCTGCTTAGTTTTTGATACCTGGTTGCAGCAACGTAAAGTTTTCGTTTTTCTTAGCTTCATCTACCATATTCTTCACCTCTTTCAAGAGTGCTTTTGCATCATAAATAATCCCATCTTTGATAGTGTAACTCACTCCGCCAGTACGTATAACCTCATTCTCCTCTGTCAGTTTTATAGCTCCAGTACCGTAAAGAACCTTTAAATTCTGAAGCGGGTTCTCATTAACAATCACAAAATCTGCAAGTTTGCCAGGTTGTACAGAGCCTATTTTATCATCCATACGAAGCGCTTCTGCGCCATTAAGCGTTGCCGCTCTTATAACCTCCAGAGGATGAAAGCCTGCTTCTCTTAATAATTCTAACTCTCTTATATAAGCAAAGCCGTACAATTGAAAAATAAATCCAGAATCTGATCCAGCAGTTACACGACCGCCCCGATTTTTATATTCATTTATAAAGGTCATCCAAAGTCGATAATTATTTTTCCAATTAACCTCCTCTTCAGTCCCCCAAAAGTGCCAATAGCTCCCGTGACTTATCTTACTAGGTTGATAAAATCGCCAAAGGGATGGTAATGTATACTCTTCGTGCCACTCTGCACGACGCGCCCTCATTAAGTCACGACTTGCTTCGTAAATATTGAAAGTAGGGTCAAGTGTAAAGTCAAGAGCAAGAAGCTCTTCCATCACTTTGTTCCAGTGGTCAGAATATGGCTTTGCGGCTTGTTCCCATAATCTTCCCGCTTCTCCAAAGCGATGTTGCTCATTATTATAATTATAATCTAAAGGATAATTTTGCACAGTGCGATCATCAAAAAGTGCTTCTGGCAAACCATACCAGTGCTCCATGGAGGTAAGTCCTGCGCGAGCACTATTGAGCACATTCCATCGTGCTACACTCATCTGTGCGTGGTGCATAGATGAGGTAAGGCCTAATTTTTTATTCTCTTCTAAAGCTGCTTGCATGATATGAGGTTCAGCCCCAAAAAATTTAATTCCGTCTGTACCTCTTTTTGCATTATCTCTCACCCATTCTCTTGCTTGCTCGGCGGTGATTATAGGCTCTTTGGCACCTTGTCCAAAACCTGTATGAGCTATAAGGCGAGGGGCAACTATTTCATTTTTAGCAGATTTCTTTTTGAGGTCTAAAGCCTCTTCTACACTACGTCCTGATGGCTGCCTCACAGTGGTTATCCCGTGTGCCATCCATAATTTAAAGACATATTCTGGAGATGCTCCTTGCGCATCGCCTCCTATATGGCCATGCATATCTATAAATCCTGGAAGTAAGTACATACCCGTCGCATCTAGCTCTTTACCTCCTGCTTTGAGCGTCGGTCTCCGGTTAGAATCTATGGGTACACCTGGATACCCAACAACCTTTACATCCATAATTCTATTGCCCTCTACGACAATATCTACAGGACTTATTGGGGGAGCTCCGTCTCCATTTATTAAGGTGACTCCTCGTATGATTAGTTGGTTAAAAGGACCTTCTTGAGACTGTGATATCGCTTTCGCGAAAATGTTAAGGGTCAAGAAAATAGTGAGAAGAATGGTAATTTTTTTCATAAATATTGGTTTGATCCTCTATTTGAGAGGGATAGGCTTAACAACTAGTAAAGTACAAAAATTGATAATACTTCTCAGACCCAAACAATTTCCGCGTAGGCGGAAATCTCACCCCACAGTCACTCCAATCGTTAATCCAAAATCAAAAACCCACAATCAAAAACCCACAATCGTTAATCCACAATCGTCAATTCCCAATCCCCAATCCTCCCCTATCTTTTCAAGGTAAAGTGTCCATTTTCAGTACGTTGAGTTCCAAACTCATCAGGTTCTGTAAACTCTACTCTAAACCAGTAATCACTCGATGGCATCGGCTGTCCATTAAAGGTGCCATCCCATCCTGCACCTACTGGTGATATTTGTTTAAGAAGCTTCCCATAGCGATCAAAGATGTAAATCTTAGCATCTAGATTAGGATCTACTCCTAGCCCAATAATATTCCACGTATCGTGAAAGCCATCTGCATTCGGAGTAAAGAACCTCGGGTAATCAATAATTCCTATTTCAAACTCAGAGATACTACAATCCCCACTGGCCAGTCTTCCAAAAATAGTATGCTCCCCAGGGGTCACATTGGTAAAGGTTGTACTACTCTGGAACGGGCCATCATCCAGTGCAAACTCGTACTCAGAATCGATAGCCGCTCCTGTAATATTAATCACCTCTACGGTATACAATCCACTAGGATTAAAAGAGCTTTCTAGCACCACCGCTTCAAACACTGGTGCACTCTCTGCCGTATACACCGCTTGTGCAGGGTAGTCACACATCGTTCCATCAGGATAGGTAGCCGTTACTGTAAGATCATACACCCCAGCAGCATCTACGGTTACAATCGCACTTTGAGCAATCAGTACCCCATCACGCGTCCAGCGGTAACTATAGGTCACTCCAGCTAGCTCCGTCTCCACACTACCATCGATGTCAAAAGGCTCAAGCGCCTCTCCTGTAATCTCATCTACACAAATCACACCCTCTAGCTCCTCTAGCTCGGCATACGGAAGATCGCGCACCGAGATCTCAAAGTCAAAGATATCGGTACTCTCACACCCACTTGAGGTCGTAATGGCACGATAAAAAATCGTCTGAGGATTGGTTGTATTTTCAAAAGCCGTTGCAGGCATAATTGCATTTTCCATCGCCTGGGCATCTGCCAGCGAAATATAATAGGTCACATCGCTACCTGCCATACCTCCAGTAATCAGCGGCGTATTGACCGTTAGGTCAAAGGTCGCAATCCCCTGCAGTGGGAACTCATTAGCCGCCACAGCATCCGTACATTGTACCAGATCTTCAGCCGCATCCATCACCTGTGGACGGCTCTCCACATTAAAAGTAACCTGAGTAGTGCGTACACACCCAGAATCATTAGTCACAATACGTATAAAGAGCGTCTGCCCATCGGTCACCGTAGTGCTTGCTCCTAGTGCTCCGCCCCCTGCTTCTGCCTGTGCTTGGGTAAGGTGATAGGTGATCATAAAATCACTAGTCACCTGAGGTGGCGCTAGCAATCCAAGCTCATCAGCAAAGGTGGTAAGATCTACAACGCCTTGAGTATCATCCCCATCAAACTCCTCACAGAAGGTGTATGGATCGTCAAAATTCCCTAAAATAGGCAGCGGATCGACCACCACCTCAAAAGGTACCACCACATAACACAACGGCGATCCCGCAGGATCTGTAGGCGCCATATCCCGCTCTACGCGAGCATATAGCGTCTGGCTGCCAGGAGTCGTATTAATAAAATCAATCCCATCGGTAAGGTCTAAAGCAAGCAGTGGATCAGGGGTGTCGGTATCCGCTTGCGCGAAAACAGTAAAGACCAACACACTCACCGGCTCTCCATTAGCAATTTGGGTAACCGCCGCTTGCAACTGCGCATCTGTAAACGCTTCAAAACCATCTACATCAGATCCAGAACCGGCATCAATCGTACCATCTCCATCCGTATCGATATCAGTCTCTGCATCACACACCGTAATAGGATCAGGAGCTGTTTCAGGAGTAGGAAGTGGTAATACATTTACGTCAAAGGTTGTACTAGCCGTACACCCTGCATTGTTACTCACCACCACCTGAATGGTCTGTGGGTTAATGGTATTTACAAACTCCGAAGGAGTATCTATAGGATCATCGGCAGCTAAGTCTGCAAGAGATGCGTAGTAGGTCACCGTTAGTAATGGATCCATATTGGTAAGCGCATCCGTATTCACCGTAAGGTCTATGATCGCTATCTCATCCGTATCGTCATCACATACAGCAATCTCTAGGTCTGCAGGAGTCACTGTAATCACGGGTGGGGCTACCACCTCAATCTCAAAAGAGCTAATCGCGGTACACATATTATCAGTCCCATCCATCACCTCTAAACGTACCCAAATCACCTCGTTAGGCGTTTGTGCCGTAGCATTGTAATTTACAGGATCTACAATCACAGGAGTACCTGCCATTGCATCTGCCTCACTGTTGTGGTAGGTAATGGTAAGTAGCGTAGGATCTTGCGTCCCAAAAATAGCAGCCTCGTTTTGTGTAAGGTCAATCACTTCCATACCGTCTCCATCTTGATCACATACTTCTAACAGATCAAGTACTGCTGGAATTTCTGGTATCGGGAAGACTAAAAGTTCAAACTCATAAATCTTAGTACAGGAAGTAGCCGTCGCAGGATCCGTATCCTGAGCCACTACAAATAAAGAAGTCATTCCTGAGATATTGGTAAAAGGTACGGTCACATCGATCTCTCCCACCCCAGTATCTGCCGTAGCATTGTCTAGCGTATCATAAAAACGAAGGTCTATATTGGTAAGGGTTGCTAGAAGATCTGTGGCATAGGTTTGTAAATCAAAGGTGCCAAACCCATCATTGTCTTCATCACAAGCCACTGCTGGAGCAAGAGGTTCTGCTATAAAAGGAAGCGGATTCACCTGTAAATCAACCGTAGTTTGTGCCCCGCACATCCCCGCTTGATCACTACTCACTAAAATAAAGATCGTCTGAGGTACCGACCCATCGTTAATATAGGCCGTAGGGTTTGGGATCGCACTACCAATCCCTGCATCAAGGTCTGCTTGTGATTCATAATAGGTCACTGTGAGGGTCGTATCTCCTCCCGTAATAGTAGCATCTAGCGAAGTAAGGTCAAAGGAAGTGATCCCATCATCCTCGGTTCCTAATAAACCGCCTGCGCTATCACACGCCTCTAAAATAGTAGGAGCTGTAAATACAGGTATCGGAGCGATGTTAAGGTTAAACATTCCTACGGAGGCACAGCCTGTAGTAGCATCTACCACACGCACCCAAATAGGTGTCGTCGGTGCGGTAGCAAGATAGTTATCAGGATCTGCAATAGGCATATCGTCCATAGTACCTACTTCGGCTTGGGCGCTCATAAGGGTCTCGTGATAGCTTAGAGCAACCGTTAAAGGATCAATACCATTGAGAATCGGCATATCATTTTGCGAAAGCGTAAATAATTCCTGCCCATCTCCATTATCATCACACTCGGTAAGATCAGGAATTATCGTTAGAATGGCAGGTGCTTGGTTAACCACGAGTTCCAGTTCTACGACTCTAAAGCACTCGGTGCTGGTCGCTGGATCCGTATCGGTAGCACGTACCCAGAGGGTGCGACTGCCCGTCTCATAATTCGCTGGATCTGCAATCATTGGGGTGCCAATCTCTGCAGCAGCGGCTGTCTCGTGAAAGGTAAGCGCTACAAAGGCTTCGCCGTTTACAATAGCATCGGTGACCGTGGTGGTAAGATCAAAAACAGCATCTCCATCATTATCAGGATCGCCATCGTTTGCCATTACATCACACTCCTCAACAGGAGCAATGGTCGTGGGAGATGGCAACGGATTCACAACTAGGGTAAGGGTAATCGTATCAAAACAGCCCGTAACCACATCTTCTACTCGTACAAAGATCGTCTGGTTGGCCATCACTACATTTTGGTACATATCAGGAAGCTCGGTGGTATCTACACCAGCATCAGCATCGGCTTGAGTGAGGTAATAGCTCACAACCCAGTCGTCTTCTCCTCCCGTGATCGCATCGTCTTGGGATCGTAAATCAAAGGTCGAAAACTCATCGGTATCACTACCGCTGGCAAGGTCATCACAAAGCTCAAACTCGGCAGGCTGGATAGGAACAGGAAGTGGATTGACCACTAGTGACACTTCTACAATCGCACTACAAAAAGTCGTCGTACTCTGAGCCGTATCTGTCACCACAGCAAATACAGAGGCCGTATTACTGGTGTAAGCACCTGGCGTAGCAATCTCAGGAGTGCCATTCTGGGCAGCTACTAAAGAACTGAACCACGTAACACTAAAAATAGCAGGATCTAACCCTCCTAGTACTTCGGGCTCCCAACTCAAAAGATCAAAAACTTCTAGGGTATCACTATTAAGATCACAAAGCGCAAAAGGCGCTGGCATCTCATTAGGCATCGGAGTATTGAGAATCACGAGTTCTAAAGGTACCACGGCAAAACATCCGACCCCATTAAATACACGGGCAAAGATCGTTTGCATAAAGGGCTCATTATTGATGAACATCGCCTGGTCAAGAGCAAGGCCTGCGGGAGCATTTTCAGCATCATCTTGGGTAAGGTAATAATCTACAGCAAGGGTAGGGTCCCCACCTGTAATCTCATTGTTACGAGTGGCTAGCTCAAAAGAATCAAAAATACCATCATTGTCGGGATCACAAACCTCATAAGGAGCTGGAGTCACAGGAACAGGGATTGGAAACACCTCTATGCGCAGATTCTCAGTGCTAAAACAGCCAGTCGTATTATTGGTCACACGCGCTACCACAACCTGAGGGTTGACAGTGTTTACAAATACAGTTTTATCAGGGATAGACATATCGCCAGCGGCAGCACCTGCAGCGTCTAAGTGATAGGTGATCGTAAGATTAGAATCAAAACCACCCGTAATCTCAATATCTTTTACAGAAAGATCAATGGTTGTAAATCCATCGGCTACGTCATTATCATCATCGGTAGGGTCGCCGTTGTTATTGTTATTATCATCGTTATCATCACAGACTTCTAGATCATTAGGTGCTACTAGAATAGGATTTTGGTTCACAATAAGTTGGAAATCTTGTTCTAGATCTACCAAATCAAAAGTGGTACACCCTGTATTGACATCCGTAAGACTGTAAAATATGGTTTGAGGGTTAGCCGAATTATTAAAGGCCATCGGATTTCCAATAGGCGCTGGAGGCATAGCCGTATAATTTGCTACACTACTGTAATAGGTCACCGAATAATCTGGGTTCCCTCCAGTGATCTCAGCATCCTTCTCAGTAAGATCAAACGTACCCGCATTGGCAATAGGACTACACGCTTCTAAAGGAGTGATATCATCGATTACCGTTGGGTTGGGAAGAACAGTGAGTTGGACGTGAATACCGAGGCCTTGACAATCATTTGCTACTTCTCCATCTACACGTACCCAGATTTCTTGAATACCGGTTACTGGATCTGTAAAACTCAAGTTATTCGAATAGGTTGCAATATCTGCAATGGGATTAGTCTCGGTTTCCGCTTCTAGTTGTGTTTCATAATACGTAATGAGCACGTTCTGCGCATATAGAGCTTCAAATTGTGCCTCTGTAGACGAAAAGTCAAACACAGTAATGCCGTCACTGTTATCATCACATTCTTCAAATTCAAAAATACCCGTTGGAATACTACTAGGACCAACTTCCAGCGTAATCTGAGCTGGACGAGTACAGCCATTAATAGTACTTACGATTACGTTTATTGTCTCTGAAACAAAGGTATTTGTGTAATTTTCTGGATCTAGAATTTCAGTCCCTCCTGCGTCAAAATAAGTAAAGGTTTCTACTGCAAAATCTGCCGAAATTAATTGCTCTGCTTCTCTAAGATTGAAAGCTGCAATACCATCATTATCTAAATCACATTGTGTAAGGAGAACAGGGGAATCTAATATGACAGGTAAGTCAGCAACTGATATATCAAACGTTACAATTGCAAAGCAATCATTATTTCCTATAAGGGAAACGCGAGCAGTTATCTGTTGTCCATCTATCGTAGTATTAGTAAAAGGTATCGCTAAAGCATTCATAGGCCCAGAAGCATCGCCAGGATTATCATAATAAGTCACTTCAAATAAAGTGGGATCTTGACCGTCCAAAATCAGTGGATCTAATTCTGAAAGATTAAAAGAAGT
>CALBVQ010000111.1 GCA_937969485.1 uncultured Saprospiraceae bacterium
GAATTGATCTTCCAAAATTCATTAATCATAGCTCCAAACCCAAAAAGAGACCACGTGTCTCTTTTTTTTTGCCCTATAGTGTAGGAAATTAGTAGTGATAGACGTAATAGTAAATAAGGAATACCATATAAATTTCAACCTTGCACCCGAATTATGCAGTAGGGTTTCGTCATAAGAGATTAAACCACGTTATGAATTAGAAAATTTATTGCACCGTGAACTTCCTGCAAAAAAGAATGCGAGCTCACTAGTTCTTTTAAAGCCTTATTTTCAAAAAAGAGCAACTCTGTTCTACTTACATTAGATGAAATACTTTTGAAACCAAGTTTGATGGAATGCGTTCTTATACCAATTCTGTTTTAAGGTTTCAGAAGAAACCCATTCGTTGATTTGGCTTTCATTGTAGTCTTCTCTACAGGAATTATTTAGAAGTTCGACGAATGATGTCTCGATCTCTTTTAAGTCGACAATTTCTGCAGACCTGAATTCTGTTGTCTTTTTGTAAATATCCCGATTCCATTAATGCAAACTTCTTTACTATAATAACAAAACCCCTCACGTTTTCACATGAAGGGTTCATAAGTATTACTTTCGTAAGATTAATCTTCCTGCTTAACAGGGTTTTTCTGACTAAACTTAGCAAATTTCTTATTGAACTTATCAATACGTCCTGCTGTATCAACAAATTTCATCTTACCAGTAAAGAAAGGGTGAGACTCGCTAGAGATCTCCACTTTAATTAGAGGATATTCATTTCCGTCTTCCCAAGTAATTGTATCCTTAGTAGGAGTACTTGATTTGCTTAAGAAAGCGTGATCACAAGATACATCTTTGAACACAACTGTTCTATATTCCGTAGGATGGATATCTTTTTTCATTTTCTAAAATTTTAAAATTTTAATCGATTTTGAAATCGGACCGCAAATATAGATATAATTCTTTAATAATCAAGCTGATTTTTGACATAAAAGTTTTCAAAGACCAACTGAAAGTCATATCTTAGCCTGCGAAAGGCATGCAATAATACACACATAACCATTTTTTTGAAAAACTAGTTTCATGACAAATATAGAACTTGGCACAAAAGGCGAGCAGTTAGCAGCCGACTACCTCCGCAACTTAGGTTACGAAATCCTTGAGCGAAATTATAGAGCGTCATATGCAGAAGTTGATATCATCGCAAAAGATGGTCATCAAATTGTCTTTATCGAAGTAAAGACTCGCACATATGATTATTATGGACAACCGGAAGAATTTGTCACTAAGCGGAAACAACAGTTGTTGAGTTTTGCTGCAGCTCTTTATTGCGACGATATTAATCACGAGGGAGAAATAAGGTTCGATATCATCGCAATTATTCTTCAAGGAAACATGCAAAATACAAAGCATATGAAAGATGCTTTTTTTCCTGGTTTATAAAGTGCTAGATCTCCTATGATTAGATCTACCAATTATACCGCTATAATTCCAAAATCCCTGAAAATCGTTAATGAGGAAGATATTTATAGAGTAGACCGTATACAAAGGTACCAAGTAAAGCACTTCCAATTACAACCAAGATAGAATAGTAGCCATAGCCAACAAGTATAAATAATGGCCCCGGACATGCTCCCGATAATGCCCATCCCATTCCGAAAATACCTCCTCCAATAAGATATCTGGCAATTTGCATTTTCTTGGGTTGTAACTCTAAGTCTTCGTTGTAATAACTCTTTACTTTCTGGTATTTCATAACTTGAACACCAATTATTCCTATCAATACTGCCGACCCTATCACACCGTACATGTGAAAGGACTGAAACTTGAACATTTCATATATGCGGAACCATGAAATGATCTCAGCTTTAGCTAAAACGACACCAAACGCGATACCCAAGGAAAGAAATTTTATGAATTTTATAAAGTTCATGTGTTAACTATTAAAGATTAATGGGAAAAATAGATGAACCATAGCTAATCCACCAGCGAAGAATCCTATTACAGCAATCAAACTTGGTACCTGTAGATTACTCAAACCACTTATCGCATGTCCTGATGTACATCCACCGGCATACCTAGTGCCGAATCCCACAAGAAATCCACCAATTATTAGGATAATCAGAACCTTCGGGTCGGAAATATTCCCTATTGAAAATAGCTCAGGTGGCAAATACTCGCTACCAGGATTAATAAAACCAAGATTTTCGAGATCCATAATTGTACTGGGATTAAGGTCAACTCGATCATCAAGAGTCAAATAGCGATGGGCAAAAAACCCACCAAGCACTGCACCTACTGAAAAAATTAAGTTCCAGGTTTTAGATTTCCAATCTATTTTGAAATAATCAGAAAACTTTTTCCCTCCTGCCATAGTGCATAGCGTCCTTAGGTTATCAGACATGCCGAAACTTTTGCCAGCGTAAAGTAGCAAGAACATGATCGTTGCAATTAATGGCCCAGCAATATACCACGGCCACGGTTGATATATAATCTCCATGAAACTAAATTGAGACACAAAAGTAGGACTTAATGTGATGAATACAATTCTCAAATGTTAAAACTATCCATAAACAACACCTTCCGTTCCACTTGAATTATGTTGTAGGTTTTCGTCATGAAAGCCTAAAATGCAATGAGAATGGGAGCCCAAGGGTTCTTTTGAAGCACAGACGTGGTCACCATCACGGCAAGCATCTAAAGATATGGACCTTACCATTCTTGAACCAGATTGAACTCGTGGTAGAATTACATGTAGACAAGCTATATGTTTAACCGGCTTTGAACAGAGTTAATCGACTAACAATAAGTAAATCTATGTGACTACAATCGTAAGTGGTCATTTTATTCGATAGGTAGTAATCGAGAATCTTCCAGTGCTGCAGTTCGATGACCAACAATTGCTTGATAGCCCGGGTTACTAGCAAATTGGATAAAGACTTCTACCGAAGCATGCTCCACTAATAGTACATAATCCCATTTTTCGCCCGTAGGTCCTATTAAAAAATCACGACTAGTTCCTTGAAATAAAACTTTGCCACCAACCTCCTCCAGGAAAGGCATGGTCAAATCCATATACAAACTGTATGCTTCTTTACCGCTAATTGCCGATGATGGCTTGAGATCTGGGAATAGTGTATAGTCTGCAGTTTTCTTAAATCGTAAAAGATTTAGCGCCTTCACAGTACCCTTATTTCGAAAAAATAAATAGAAATTTTTACCATTCTCTTCACTTGCTTCAATGTATTTCTTCATTAATTACCTATGTTGATCTACCAAAATAGTGTTGCCATCAGGATCCATAATCATAAAACTTGCCGGACCATCTGTCGATTCATCAGCCTCAGCAATAAATGGTACTCCCTTCTCCTTCAAATCTTTTTGAATATCCCGCACGTCGTCAAATTCAGCAATATTCCGCGCACTACTATCCCAGCCAGGGTTAAATGTAATAATGTTATTTTCAAACATCCCTTGAAATAAGCCAATCAAAGTCGTTTCATTTTTCATGATTAAATAGTTCTTTGACATATCTCCTCCAAAAATCGAAAAACCTAGCTTTTCATAAAACGCCTTAGATACCGAAAGATCTTTGACTGACAAACTTGTTGAAAATGCTCCTAATTTCATTTTTTTAAGATACAAAATAATAATAAATTCGAAATTTTTAAACATCAAGTAAATTTAAGAACCCAAATTATAACAGAGGAAGCATTATACATAAAGCTGTACTCTCTTTTGGCTTATGCCAAAAGAAAAGGTACAAATAATTAAACACGCAATTATCACTTTGAATTCCTAACTAATACCAATTCTGTTTTAAGGTTTCACTTTATTTTTAAGAATTATTAAACCCGAATTATGCATTAGGTTTTCGTCATGAGAGCTTAAAATGCAAAGAGAATGGGAGCTCAACAGTTCTTTTGAAGCGCAGGCGTGGTCACCATCACGGTGAGCATCAAAAGAGGTGGACGTTCCCATTATCGAAGCAGTTTAAGCTCGTAATAGATGTCTTAATGCATATTTCGGGTTAAATCAAGTACAAGGCAGAAAACGCAAGGATAGCCTTAGCTATCATGAGTATTTCTAACGAAGTAATTGCTTTTATAAACTTGAAAATATGCGAAATTCTAAAACAGAATTGGTATTAATAAAGTCACAGCGGTGATATTCGCTGCATCGATTTGTAGAG
>CALBVQ010000112.1 GCA_937969485.1 uncultured Saprospiraceae bacterium
ACTGCATATGTGTTACCAGCTTTAACAGCTTGGTCAACTACTACAAACTCTACATTTTCATTTGATCTTGTCTCAGCTCCCATAGAAAGGTTAGCTTCTGCACTTCCGTTAATATCACCAATCTTAGCCGATACGAAATCATTGTTCTCGTCACTGCTTAAGTTGAAAATATCAGTAACCTCGTTAAACTCACATGGAGCTTGTGGGTTAGGGAATGCAAAGTCAGCTTCAACGAATCTCCAAGACGTATTGTTCGGGAATTCATCATTAGCATACTTACCTAATAATAGCTTTCTGATTTGAATAAGATCAGATCCGTTCACTTTACAGTCATTATTCACATCAGCTGCGATTAATGTGTAAGGAGAAGTTATTGTCTGTAATCCTAAGATATGCTTCTGGATTAATACGATATCCGCAGTAGTGATACCATTTAAGTGGTTATCATCTTTCTGAGGAGTAATTGTATAATCAACGTTTTCAACTAGATCGAAAGCGTAATCTCCATCAACAGTTTCTGTCATTGGGAACTCAGGGTAACTAGCATCAACAGTTACGTCAACACCATTTACATCTTCTCCAAGTTGAGTTTTCAACTCACCACTTACATCATAAGTCAAAGTTCCAGCATCAGGACAAGCATCAAAGTTATCATCTAATCTAAGGCTAGCAGTACAGTAATCGTAGTTACCATCCGCATCAGTTACATAGATTCTTACTTCAATAATAGCACTTACACCATTAGCAATGTAAGAACAATCAAATTCCCATCCCCAATCGCCATTTGGCTGTTGAGTACCTGTGAAAGATTCATTGTATGCATCTTCAGCAGACATTCCTACTACATCACTTTCAGGAACCATTGTTAACAATAGATCACCGTCACAGTTATCGAAAGAACCTGC
Source organism: uncultured Saprospiraceae bacterium (assembly GCA_937969485.1). Taxonomy (GTDB): domain Bacteria; phylum Bacteroidota; class Bacteroidia; order Chitinophagales; family Saprospiraceae; genus JAHDFB01. Next base: position 906 of record CALBVQ010000112.1, read on the forward strand.
ATCGAAATCATTAGCCCATAATGCTACTGTACCAGTTGAAGGCATAACAGCTGTAGCTAATCCGTCAAGACAGTATGGAGTTGGCTCCTTGTCGTTAACATCAATACTTACGTTTTGAGCACAAGTTGCGTTGTTTCCACATCCATCACTTACTATCCAGTAGATAATGTGATCTCCGATAGGGAATTCAGAAATTCCTAATCCAGTTCCTGCAGGAGTTACCTCAGCAGACTGAATCCAATCTGTATCAATTACGTCATCAGCTCCTACGTCTAATCTCCACTGGTAAGCGAAGAAAGAAGGATCTGTACAGTTGTCAGAACCAGTAACAGTTATAGAACCGTCAAAACCCTCACAAGATTGAGCAACTACATCGATATCAGCACAATCCAATTCTGGAGCGTCGTTATCAAATGCATCTACTTCAATAAAGAACTCAAAGTATCCGTTAGCAGAGTTATAAGGATCAAGCTCACCTTGATCATTTACAAAGTTCTCATCAAATACACATTGGTCAATTACTTCGTAGTGTACTAAGTACTTCTTACAAGCTCCACCAGCAAAGTTGAAAGTATCAACTTCAATGTTCAATCCTACCTCAGTACAAAGACCATTAATGTCTATGTCTAATTCAGGAACAGATAAACCATCAGCACAATCAATTGTGATTGCAGGTAAATCATCGTTATTGTTATTCTGGTTGTCATTTACATCACACCAGTCATATACATTGTTGTTTAAATCAGCGAAGTTAATTCTCGCACAAGTTAACGTGTTGGTAGGACCAGCAGTTACTGTGATAAACTGAGAACAAGTTGAAGTCTGACCTAAAGAGTTAGTAGCTGTAAAGTTTCTGATTACAGTACCAGCTCCACAACTGCTTGATCCAACGATAGATTGAGTAACTTGAACGTTACAAGTAGCAGCTGCTGTTGCAGAACCAAATTGCTCGTCTAAGAAATCATCACTTAATGACTGTAAGTCACCAAGACCCGCTAAATCAATACAAGAGATAGTTACAGGATCAGGACAAATGATAGCCGGAGCTAATTTATCTTGAACTTCTACTTCTACCATAGACACATTACAGTTGTCACCGTTGTTACCAACAACACCATCCATATTTGCATCATCACAAACTTTGAATTGAACCATGATAGTCTGTCCAACATCAGCACAACAGAAGTGTACTACATCGTTAAACTCAGCATTGTCATCAGCACCGTTAGCTGCCATTTCATGACCGTTTTGAGCACCTGCATATAAACCGTACTTGTCTAAATCAGAACAAGATCCACCATTATCCATTCTCTTAACAAAGAACTCAATTGGTCCACAACCATCGTGTGATCCATCATCAAAATCTTCAGCGAATGCTTTAGCTACTCCATCAGTTGATAAAGAAACAGTTCTTGAAGTTTCAGCAACAATTACTGGTGGTACTAGATCCACAACAGTTACGTTGAACTCAGTAGAACTACTATTTCCACAACAATCAGATGCAGTTACAGTAATTACAACTGGAGCTCCTGGCATAGTCTTAGCTGGATCAGCTAAAACGAAAGAGTTACCAACTTGTGTTCCAGCCGTTGAGCTGAAAGTGTAAGTAATATCTTCAGAAGCAGTACAGTTATCAGTTGCCGCAGCTACTGGTAAATTAATTGTAGCTCCACATCCCCATATGTCAGTTGAAACTGTCATATCAGCTATGTTCGAAACGTCAGGTGCAGTAGTGTCCTGTACTTTAAGTACTTGTACTGGATTAAGAATCTCTCCCGTACACCAGTCATATATAGTGAACGATCTGATTACTTTGTAAGAGTTATTTGAGTAAGAACAAGTCTGATCACAAATAGGAATTACTACATCTTCGTAGTATGTGATAATAGTTCCACACTCACTAGTTCCAACATTAGGTGCTCCATAAGTAGCAGCATCCAAGTTAGGATTACCATCAACAATTGGTGCATCAGCATCAAGTACAGCAGCATCACATTCGATTGGACCAGGATTATCACCTAAACCATCGTAATTAACTAATTCAACAACAACATCAGCAAGAGTTTCTCTCAATACAGAAATTGTTTGTACACACTCATTAGATTCATTTCCAGCACCATCAGTACCAGTGAATGTTCTAATAATTTGAGATGCGAAAGGATCGTTACAAGTTCCGTCAATAACTTCTTCAGTATAATCAACAGTACCAGCACCAGAACAGTTATCAACAATCTCTCCACCTGAAATTGGAACACCTGCAGCGTCAATATTAAGTGAAAAAGCGTTGAAAGTACCGTTATCTCCTCCTACATTATCGTCCACAGTAATTAACCATGTACCAGAAGCGTCCTCACCGTTAAACACAGAAAGAAGCTCTTCACTTGCATATGTGTTACCAACAGCAGAAGCTGAACAATCAAAATCTGGAGCACCATCTGCAAAAGTTGCAATTAGGTTATCTACATTACCACAAGCATCAAATACAGTCGCAACTGTACCAGCTGGAGACTCAAGAGTAATTGTAAAATCACCAATCCATGTGTGAGTAATATCAACATCAAGAGTAATAGAGCTAATCGCTCCACCAAAAGCACCAACTTCTGCAACTGCAGGATCCATTGTGTTACTAATCGGTGCACCTGGTGCGCCAGTATAGTTAACAAGACCACCTTCAGAAGAAGCTCCTATTTCAGTAGGATCAGTACAAGTGATTGTTAAATCTTCACATTCTAGAGTTGGAGCTAATTTATCTTCAGCTGTGAAGAATCCCCAACAGAAATTGTCTGGGTTATTAGCATCATAAATTCTATATTCGTGTGTTCCAAGAAGAGAAGAGAAGTCAAGTGTTTGACCATTCTCAACTGCTACAGCAGGACCACTACCAAAAGGATAAACCTCAATAGCATAATTATCATAACATCCGTAAGGACCACCTTCTAAGAATTGGTCAGCATTAAATGTAATTCCACAAGCCTCGTCTACTGAAATATTAACAGAGTTGTTACATGCTAAAGTAGTAGTCTGAAGATCTTCAGGGAATTCATTTACGATTACACTGAAAGTACATTCGTCAGTATTTCCAGAAGCATCAGTAGCTAAATAGTTCAATTCTACTGTACCAATAGGGAAGAAATCACCAGAAGCATACTCATTATTTGGATCTGGAACTGCATCACTATTATCAACTTGCATTTGTACTGAGAAACTTGCATCTAAAGCAAATCCAATAGAAGCAAATGTTCCTGGAGGTTGCAAACCACAAGCAGGCGCGTTAATCCAAGTTAATGTACCGTCACCACTGTTACCATCGCATGTAGCAGGAGTATTAACAACTCTTGAGTTTAACGTTGTACCTGGAGTAAATACCTCAACCCAAATACTTCCTCCTGTAATTGCAACTGGAGTATCAAATTCAACAAATACAACACTACCGTTATCAGCAGTTGCTGTTTGGTATTGTTGAGATCCTAAAGCTGTAAATCCACCTCCTGTATAAGGTACATCAGCACTTGCTGCATATACATTAACAGTTGCTAACGGAGTATTACCGAAAGTTTCTTGAGAGAAATATAAACCAGTAAAGTTACCGTCAGGTAAACCAGAAATCAATTGTATAATTGAATTTTGAGCAAAAGGAGCACATGCAAGAGCAGACCCTCCTGAAGGATTACCAATTACATCACAATAAGGACCAGCAAAAGCTTGGTCTACAAGTAAAGGACAGTTATCAGTTGTTGGAACTGTAAAGTTCAAAACAGCACCACACTCACCTGCATCAAGATTAACGATAATGTCATCTGGACAGTCAATAACTGGAGCTTCAACATCATTAACAGTTACACTAACTTCACATGTTTCAACAACACCAAAGGCGTTTTGAGAAGAGAAAGTTACTATAGTTGTTCCAACTGGGAACTCACCATTTGCACCGTTAGAAAAATCTCCATCGTCTCCTGCAAAGTCATTAGTGATAACATCACCTAGATCAATCACAGTTGGCACACAAACAGAAGCAGTAATTGCTTGAGAAGCACAAATAGGATTTACATCAGCATTAGTAGCTAAAGTAAATGTAAGTGTTCCATCTGCAGCAGCAACCAAATAATCAGCTGCAAGCATAACAATAGTTGTACAGTATTCTAAACAATCACCAGCAAGCTCATCACCTAAAGTGTCAAGCACTACACCAGCTTCATCAAGTAGCTCTGTTAATTCATCTTCTTGTGATCCGAAATCACCTGTTACACATATTTCAACTTCTACCTCAGTAATAAGTGGAGGTAAAGTTGTAGGTACACCAACAATTTCTACATCAGTATCAATAAGACCATTAGTATCACCAGGTCCGTCAAATAGTAAGTCAGACATACCCTCTATTGGAGTAGTACACTCTACTATTACCATTGAAGTACATTCTACAGCGGCAGGATTATCAATATCTAATACTGCACCACAAACACCTGGCTCTGTATCAACAATAACATCAGGTACACATGTCAAAACACATGTTGGAGGCTCACATTCTGTCATGAAAGCTTCAGAAGCTTCCCAGTTTGTGTCTTCCACACCATTTGCCATACCATCACCACAAATTGCGTTTCCGCCTGCAATGTTAGACTGAGTAACACCAGAAATCAATGTATTGCTATTAGCTCCACATCCATTCGTGTAAGCCGAAGCATCTTCATTTCCAACTACAGTAACAGTAGAACCATTCCAGCCATCACCGAAAGAATCATACATGTTAAAAAACAAAGGAGTACCATTTGGCACAACAGCAGCAACTGTTTCTGTTCCATTAGTAGCCCATGTACCTGCAGTAATACAAGCATATTCAGTACCTGCAGCATCTACAAGTTCCCATGCCATTTCATTACCGAAAGAACCTCCGGGAGCATGTTGAATTTCAATTGTAGTCATGTTGTCTGCTGCTTGAGCAAACAAACCACCAGAAAATGCCGAGAAGCAAATTAGGGTAGCCATTAAAATTTTTGAATAAATTTTTTTCATAAGATTGAGTTTAAACAAATTTTAAAGAGTGAATAAATCATAATACTCTTCAAAAATTGAAAGGGTATTAACATTAACTGTAAAATCTTCAGCTCTAACTTGAGATGCATAATAAGCACCAGTCATTGCTGACGAGAAACTTACATTTGGCATTCTTACGTACTTAGAAGCTTCAGCAAGAAATGTTAGTTTAACAGCTTTTTCAGCAGCAGAAAGACCTCCAGTTTCCTGAGCGTCTCTTACAGCTTGAATTTCTGCTTGAATAACAGTTTCAAATTGACTTTTCGGCATGTAGTTCGATCCGTACTGTTCTGTTACTTCTATCAATGCTTTGTCAGTTGTAAAACCGACAGCATCAGCAGTAACATTTTGTGCAGATACAGAACTACCCACGAAAATTAAAAGAAGTGTAAAAACTCCAGCAGATACTGTTGCCTTGACACCCTTTAAAAAATTAATCTTCATCATGAGATTGAGTTTAGGTTATAAAATAAATATAGTTTCAAATTAAAAATTCCATTAATGTGATGCCGTAACATCATATGCCTAACAAACAAAAGGGCCACAGTTCTTATAACTGTACCATTTAGTGTAGTAATCTTTCGTGGCCTCTATAGCCTACTTTCTTGTTGTATGTAGTATCCTGAGATGTGAGAAGGTAGTAATGTCGTCTTTTTTACTGCTTAACGCTATTCAGAACGACACAAAGATACATTATAGCAATACTGCGAACATACCGCCAAAATGGTAATTTTGATATAACAATTTTTTTTAATATTTAATAACTCAAAGTTGAATACGTTATAGAACTCATAATATTCATTTGATTCAATTATGCCAAGAAATAGTTTCATCCATCCGAATTTCCACTGTTGCTTTCGCACTAAACACAAAAAAGCCATTTATACAGTTTTTACTGATATAAATGGCTTTCCAAGGAACTTTCATTCCAGGATACTAGAAAAATCTACTAATTATTTTCAGTAGGCTTTTCCATACTTTTTGTTGGATCTATTACTAGTCCTAAGCCTATCTCATGTCCTCCATTATTAAACTGTTGAGAGTCATGAAAAGAAAGATTATATGAATAATTAAACCTTAGTGTATTCAATTGGGTACCAATTAAGAACCCCAATCTATTATCGGCACCTGAAGAATAAGTTACTCCACTTAATAATTTACCATCAAGAAACTTGAGTAGCGCATTTAAATCAACATGCAATGGTACATTTCTGAATTTCTTAATATATACACTTGGCTCAACCACCATATCATAGTCTGAAATCTGAAACGGATATCCTACACCAAATACATAATTAAATGTAGCAGGGCTTTCATCACTGCTATTTGTGTCACTGATTCGTGTTCTTACAATTCCAGGTAAAGCGAAATCGAAGAAAAGCCCATTACTGAATTCACCATGTGCTCCTAATGCAGCTTCGAAAAATTGACTATCTTCCAATCTTCTTAGTAACTCAGTGTCACCAGCCTCCACTAGGTTGTTACTCAATACACTACTATTTAGTCCATATTGCTGATACTGGGCAGAAATACCAGCCCCAATCTTATAGTTCTCTCCGTTAATCATGTAAGCAAAAGATACAGAGCCTCTTATTGAAGAAAGGCTTGCAAAATTATCACTTACTAGATTAGCACCCAATCCTACATTATTTGCCACCATACCATTATAATGTGCAGCGAAAGTTTTTGGTGCACCTGGAAATCCAGCCCATGTATTCCTGTAGTTAAATAGGATATTGTGATTCCCATTAAATCCTGTTGCCCCTGGATTAATAGTCGCAGGATTTAAGAAATACTGGTTGAAAATATATTCTTCTTGTCCCTTAACGCTAAATGTAATAGCAATGGCAAAAATGATTGATAATATATACTTCATTTTGTTTGTTTTAAAGTGCGACTTAACGCTTCTTATTTTCTTAGTTAATAGTAGTATGCTTAGTAGGAAGTTCTCAGAACGGTAACTGTCCCTTTATAAACTTCTCTAATACCTTCAGAAGAAATTACTTCCAATACCCACATATAGCCATTTTCTTGTAAATCATTACCGTTAATATCAACACCTCCCCACGAATTATCATAATTACTCTGAGTGTAAACCGTTCTACCAAATCTATCGTATATATATAAGGTATTGTCAGGATTATTCAGACAACTGATTACAAATAGATCATTACTACCATCACTATTTGGCGTTAGAATAGGACTTCCGTTGTAACATTCTGTGTCATCTTCGCATGGCTCAATTTCAAATTGGGCAGATACTTGACAATTATTATTATCAGTCACTACGACTGTATTAGCTCCATTCTCAAGCATTACTGGGTTTTCCGTTGTTTCATTTGACCCACTGTACTCGTATCCATAATCTTCAACTCCACCAGTTACTGTTACAAGAACTTCTCCATCAGCAACTTTACCGCATTCACTAATAACCTCTACATCAATCAGAAGTGCATCTGGCTCCGTGATCGTAAATTCTTGCGCTCCCATCAATCCGTTTTCATCTTGGTACCCTAATGTGTAAGTGCCCGCGCATAAATCAGATAGAGGTAGGCTGACAGGAGCTGCATCCAACGTATAACTAACGTCACCGTTAGCAGCTAACACATCAGCAGTTACTGATCCATTACATTCTCCTGCACAATCATTACTAAAACCATTGAAATCCATCAAATTAAGATTCACAAGAATCACAGAAGAACCCACAGCGAATTCACTTGAAGATACCACACAACCATTATCATCAGTTACCACAAGAGTATAGTCTCCACTTTCTAAACCGCTGATATCTTCAGTATCCTGACCAGAAGGGGACCAACTATAAGTATAAGGCCCTGTTCCTCCAGTAACGGTCACATCAATTGCTCCATTTATAGAAGCATCCGTATCTTGAATATTATCTAAAGTAATAAGAATAGCGCTCGGTTGACCAACAGGATAAGACTGAACAATCTCAATTGGTGGCGTTGAAGCATCAGTAATTGTGACTTCGTATGTTCCTGCCGATAGATCAGTCAATGACGGACTGAATGTATATGGAGCACATCCGCCAATTACATCCAACTCAATCGAGCCATCACTTCCACCATTACAAGAGACATCATTAATAGTTACATCTGCAATTTGTAAAGGTGCTGGTTCAACAGTAAAACTTTGACTTTGTGTACAATTATTAGCATCTGTAACTGTCACAGAATAATCTCCTTTACACAATGCAGTTCGATTACCGTCTATTACACCATCATTCCACATAAAAGAATATTGCACAGTTCCACCATTCACTACTAGAGTAATTGATCCATCACAATTTGCACTCTCATCAACTACTGTCCCTCCTACCGTAATCGCGTTGGGCTGTGATATACTAAATGTTTGCGAAGTATTACATGCTTCACCATCAGAAACAGAAACGGTATAATCTCCGGCAATTAAGCCTGAAATCATCGCACCAGATTCTCCATTGTCCCATGTATATGTATAATTTCCATTTCCTCCATCTGCAATAACGGTTATCTTTCCATCGTCACCTCCATTGCAACTTACATTGTTCGTTTGGCTAGCAACTATGTTCACATCACATGGACAAATTACAGTTAATGTATTCGATTCAAACACATATGGTATTGTTTCGACATTTCCATTAGTAACTTCTATCCCTCCATTATTCGCTCCCGTAAACTCTATTTCTGTAGTTTCGTCGCAATCACCAGCAACATCAAAGCATATTTCGTATAGTACTGGCTCACCAGGCAGATCAACACCGTTAGTAGATGGATCATTCCAAAACACAGCTAAAATACCCGGTTCAATCAGAGCAAAGTAATCGTCGAAAATAGGTAAAGAAGGATTCAAGAATCCTGTTCCAGTGTATGTCAAAATTGTCTCATCGAACTCCATTGCAAATTGAAAAGAAGCAATATCATTGAAATTTCTAGCTTTGATAGGGATACACACATTACTTCCCAAAATCAATTCTTGATCGTCATAAAAGAAAGTAACATCAGTAGATCCACCTTGTACTTGCACACATCCATCTTGGACCGTGTAAGGAATTATCTCTTCATCAAAATTAGAAAAGCTTGTTTCAAAAGAAGTAGGCGTTTCAATATCGCCTATTGTAATACAGCTTTCCGTGCCAGATGGCGCTATTACATCATAACATAGATCGAACAATTTGGTACCATCATCTAAAGTGAGCGGGTTCTCCAAGTTTGGCGCCTGCCACAGGAATCGTAAAGAACCATCTGCTGGAACTGGCTGTCCTCCTACCAATGCTGAATTTTCCAATGTCGCATTTGTTAACTCATCACCATCCCACAACACTCCAATCTCCGCATTAACGATTTCAAAGAATCCATCTACTAATACCTCAACGCAAACTGAACCTCCGGAGGTAGTAGACTCATTGCTAATTGTTAATTCTATTAAATCTGAACCTCCACCACAATTTGTACCATTAATCTCAACAGAACCATCATTCGAAGTTACGTCATAGGTCTCTCCGTCACTGTTAGCGAATTCGATCGATCTCGGTGTTCCAGAAAGATTTACTACACTAGTTTCACATTCTGATCCGATAAGAGTCAATACCAATGTAAAAAGTAAATGATTATCTTCTTCAATTGTAGCATTCTGAGTATTGGACGGATTCCATATTACAGCTAATTCACCTGGATCAATTGCTGGCTGTTCAGGCGTACCGAAATCTTCAATGTCTAGTTCAGCTAAATCAGTGGAGATATTTTCAATACTAGAAAACGATGCAACATCAGGATCCCAATTGATAGAAAATTGACAAGATGCTACATCAATAAAATCCGTTACATGTACATCAATCGAAACCTCATTGCCGGCATCTCCTACTTCATCTGTGATATCAAAATGAATTTGAGCAAATGAAATATGACAGAGAAATATTCCTAATAATAGGATGTATAGTTTTTTCATAAATTAATTCGTTATGAGCATTTTACAAGAATATTGTATTCTTCTAAGTTCAAAAGTAAAACAATAAACGCAGAATCGAAATATATATTAAAGTTTATTTATATATATATAGACTTTAAGGGCCTTTCAAGGCCTTGATATCGTCTCATAATAAGAGTCAACAAAGAAAAAAGGCTCTACATTCAATAGAATGTTCCATACATAGATAGTTGTCGAAGGTAAAACGTTGCCTTACAGTACTTATTTTGTCGATTACACCAAACCGTTGTCGTAAGCAAACTTAATTAATTCATTCGTTGAGTTCAACGAAAGTTTTCGCATGATGTTTTTTCTATGAACTGCCACTGTCTGATCACTGATATATAATTCCTTTCCTATCAAAATATTGCTCTTAGCCTGCGCAATTTGCTGTAGAATCTGCATTTCTCTCTTTGTTAGCTTCTCTACTAGCTGAAAACTATCAACGAAACTTGACTTTACTTGCTTCTCTCCTGCGGACTTATTTATCGAAGGGGTCATCTGCAAACCTTCACTCATGAAGGTCTTTCCATTTGAAATTACAGCCAATCCTTTAAATAGCACCTTAGCTGGATCAAATTTAGAAATAAAAGCATCTGCTCCATGTATAAAGGCCTTCCGAACGAATTTATCCGCGACATAGGATGAAAGGACACAGATTGTAATGTTTTTATTGAGCTTTTTGATGTCCTTGATGAAAGAAGAAGATTCGTTGTCTCCTAGATTAATATCGGTGATAATAAGATCTATTTCCGTCTCTTCTACCTTACTAATTATAGCCTCTACTGAATGACAATGATTTACAACCCTGTAGAAATACTGTTCTCCTGAAGTAAGTAGCAATTCCAGCCCGTCAAGAAAAATCTTTTCTCTATCTGCGATTAAGGTTTTAACAATCATTTATGTTCTTTGTTAGTCAGCTAAATAGCTTACTGCATGTGATTTGTAAAAATACATTAAATAAATAAGTGATGTGAAACTTAATGTGTGATTAAATCTTATTTGTAGGTATAAAAATAAGGTGCGGGCTTCCGCCAAAATTCTGTTGCGGAGGCATATACGTAATTAAAACCTTCGTAGAGGGCATAAGCACCAGATTTCCCAGCCTTAGAAACTGCGATTAATCCTACTTGGAAGTTGGGAGTACCATCCTCTTTCGCAATTATTCGTTTAAGAGCTTCCTTGCAAGCTGCTTCAGGTGATACACCACCTCGCATTAGTTCAACGACCAAAAATGAGCTAAGATTGGTGAGTACCTTCTCCCCCAGTCCTGTTGCTACACAAGCACCTACTTCATTATCTACAAAAAGTCCAGACCCGATTATGGGAGAGTCTCCTACCCTACCAGCCATTTTATATGCAAGGCCGCTTGTTGAGCAACCGCCTACGATCTTGGACTCATCATATGCAAGCATTCCTATTGTATCGTGATTTTCTATATTTATGATTGGCTTATATTCAGACTTTTTTATCCATTGTTTATATTGTTCTTTTGACTCTTCGGTCAAAAGGTTTTCCTTTTTGTACCCCATTCGATCTGCAAAACTCTCTGCTCCCGCCCCCGCCAATATTACATGAGGCGTTTCTACCATTACATCATGTGCTATAGAAATAGGGTTTTTATAATTTTGGACATAGCAGACAGATCCTGCATTTCCCTTTTCGTCCATTATACAGGCATCTAAGGTAACATTCCCATCTCTATCTGGTCGACCTCCATATCCTACCGACTGATCTGCTGGATTATCTTCAACGTAATTAATCCCCTTTACCAAACCTTCCAACAAAGAAGAACTGGATGAGTACTTTTCTATCGCAGTCTTAACTGCCTGTTCGTTATTCCATGTTGCAATATAAAAAGGCGGCTTCACAACATTACAGGATTCGATACTTCTAGTTGAAAGTCCTACGACCCCTGCAAAAGCAACTCCTTTTACAAATTTCCTTCTCTTCATTCGATAAATAATTACGGTAACTAAGTACAGTTAATCTATCCCTAATCGGATGTTTAAATCTCGAGCATATAAAACCACTTGTTTCTTTTATGTATAATACTTTTCCGATCTTATAAAAAGCATGCACAACAAAAGCGACGAGTCGAAACGAAATTACCATTTTCTTTAAACACGAAATATGCATTAAGAATCTATTACAAGGTCAAGCTGCTTCGATAGTGGAACATCCTGCTCTTTTTTTTGACGCTCACTGTGATGGTGACTACGTCTGCGCCATTAAAGAACTATTGAGTTCCCATTATCTTTGCATTTTAAGCTCTCATGAAGAAAACCTAATACATGTAGGGATAAAGCAACAAAATACATAAAAAAAATAAGTTTTGCAGACCGAAAGTAAAAATCAT
>CALBVQ010000113.1 GCA_937969485.1 uncultured Saprospiraceae bacterium
TCAAATAGGAAGTCTTCTATGATGGGAAGTACTGCATTCGACCCTATTACACTGCTTGAAGTGTTCAATATTGCTGAAAGTTCTGCGGAAGAAATTGTAAATTTCATGTATTACGGTTTAATTTTTGTAGCTCAAATATACTACTCTTACTAGGATATCACAATTCATATCCTATTATATAATAACGCCATCTTGAATTCAAAAAACCAAGCCATGTAAATAGCAACTAAATCCAATAAAATCGAAGGCTTAGTATGCTCTAGCGTTACTTTTTTCTATGTAGTTAATAAAAGCCTTATTCACAACTCTATTCCCACCAGGTGTTGGGTAATTTCCACTAAAATACCAGTCTCCATTGTTATTGGGACATGCCACATGCAAGTCTTCAATGGTCTGATAAATTATTTCTACCTCTGTTTTGATATTTGGAGGTGTTAGAATTTCAGTAATCTTTTTAGAAATCTCTTCGTAACTGTAGAGATCATAAAGTTCTTTAACGTGGTTTACAACCTCTTCGTCAGGAATCCCTTCTTGTGCTTTACATTTTTGATAGACATTTTCAAGAAGATCTTCTTGATTATTTTCTTCAATGAGGCTGATTAGAGCTTGGAAAGCACAGAATTCATTCATTTTGGACATGTCAATTCCGTAACAATCGGGATATCGAATTTGCGGTGCAGATGAAAGAATAATAATCTTTTTGGGCCTTAGCCTAGCGAGAATAGTTATGATTGATTCTTTTAATGTTGTTCCCCTTACAATGCTGTCATCTATAAGCACAAGCGTATCGACTTCGTTATTTACGATTCCATAAGTAACATCATACACGAGATTCACCATTTCACTGCGAGAGCTATCATCAGCAATAAACGTTCGCATTTTGGCATCTTTCACTGCTAGTTTTTCAACACGAGGATGAATCTTCATTATTTTTTCAAGCTCGTCAGCTGATAAATCTTTTCCTCTCTTTGCAATGGTTTTTATTTTCCACTTATCCAGTTCTTCCTCCATCCCTTGGACAAGGCCGTAGAATGAAGTTTCAGCTGTATTGGGAATAAAAGACAAGATCGTATTCTTCATGTCGTAATTAACAGCCTCCATGATGCGAGGGGCTAATAACCTTCCTAAATGTTTTCTTTCTAGGTAAATATCTCTGTCGGTTCCTCTAGCGAAGTAAATTCTTTCAAACGAACATGCGGTGCGTTCTTTTTTGTCTTTACACAAGGGAATAGAAATTTCACCGTTTTTCTTCACTATCAAAGCGTGTCCACGCTCTAATTCATGCACATCGTCGATGTGCACATTGAAGGCAGTTTGAATTGCAGGCCTTTCTGATGCTGCAACAACAACTTCATCATCGTAATAGTAATAACAAGGACGAATTCCAGAAGGGTCTCTAAAAATAAACGCGTCACCATGACCGATCATTCCTGCCATGATATATCCTCCGTCAAATTTTCTTGCTGATCGTTGCAAAATTCTTTGAACACTAAGGTTTTCGGCAATCTTCTTATTAATTTCAATATTTGAAAAGCCTTCTGGCTTAAACCAGTTGAAATTTCTTTGAACTTCATCATCTAGGAAATGGCCAATTTTTTCAAGCACAGTAACTGTGTCACTTTTTTCCTTTGGGTTTTGCCCAAAAGAAATTAGTTCTTGAAATAATTCTTCCATGTTGGTCATGTTGAAATTACCTGCAAGAACGAGGTTTCTACTTGTCCAGTTATTTGATCTTAAGAAAGGGTGACAAGTTTCTATGGTATTAACTCCGTGAGTTCCGTATCTTAAATGCCCTAAAAGCAATTCGCCAATGTATGGTCGATTATACTTCATCCATTTCGTATCTTCAAGCAATTCAGGAGGTAAATCTTGAAAGTGCTGCATTACACCATCGAACACATCCTTAAGATATTGTGGGCTTATACTTCTTTTTCTACTAATGTATCTATGGCCAGGTGGCATATCTAGCTTGATCGTGGCAATCCCTGCACCATCTTGACCTCGATTTCTTTGTTTTTGTAAGAGCAGTTGAAGCTTATTCAGCCCGTAAAGATTCGTACCATATTTTTCTTTATAGTACTCTAATGGCTTCAATAAACGGATGAATGCCAGCCCGCACTCGTGTTTTATGTGATCACTCATAATGTAGTCCTGTGATTAACAGCTTCCATGAAAAAGCAAAAGTACATATACTACTCGATAATGAATAGCATTAAACCAATTTATGTAAACTAACTTTCTTTATCATCGTGAAAGGGTAATGAAGAGGACCTATTTCTCTCTTTTTTTATACGGCTTCCGCCAAAAGTATAGGTTCGAGAATTAGAATAGAAAATTAGGCTGTTTTGTGAGACCATATTCTCGTCTTACGAGATTTCTATTTACTTGAAAATCATGTAGATATAAAGGTTTTTTTGTAACAAGTATTTTCCTGTTATTTTGTCCGTATATTTAAAAAATACAGTTTGATAATAGCATCATTCTCCCTTTTGGCGGAAGCCAAAAAGGGAAAATCAACTTTCACATGTTACTAGTGCAAAGGCAGCACCCAATGGTTTCAGAATTCAAAACATTGCAAATGCTGGTGGGTCAAACAGACCCGCGCTTACGACGATTCTTTCTAAAATATGGGTGTTTTTACACACACTACCATATCATGCTGGCAATTCTTTATTTCACCTTATCCTACACAATCTTTACCCCCGTCATATTTATTGGAGAAAGGTGCACGTCATGCTTTACACTAGCTTGGCGATAAACATTCGACATTTCTACAGCAGCTTTTTCAGCTTTTATAGAATTAGCAAATAAAGCATAAATCGAAGGTCCTGCACCACTAATACTGCAGCCCAGAGCGTCATGTTCTTGAGCAACTTTCTGTACATCATAAAAACATGGAATTAAGGCTGCTCGTTGTGGTTCAATTAT
>CALBVQ010000114.1 GCA_937969485.1 uncultured Saprospiraceae bacterium
ATAGACATTTAATCCTTTGTTAATTAAAGTTTCTGAAAAATTTGGTATTTTATCTTTAGTTATTAATGGCATTTGTTAAGTATTCCTATTTTATTTCTTGTGGGTAACTTATTTATATCCGGAACTCCTTTCAACTATAAATCAACGTAACTCGCGTCAAAAAAACCGTCACTAAACACCACAAAGAACTAATTAACAACACTTTAAAACTTCCACTTGTGTTGTAGCTTTTGTTCCACCTTTCTTGTAGCTTTTGTTCCACTTTCTTGTAGCTTTTGTTCCACTTTTGTTGTAGCTTTTGTTCCACTTTTCAGTTATCATTCTTAGAACGGCCACAATTTACCTGCCGAAGATACCATTTTAGTGGCATACCAAAAAGCAATATTTTAGATAGTTTGTAACTGGTGGGATTTTTAGTAAATAAGCGTTCGAATTTCCTTTACTCAATTCACATTTAGCCTGTTAGCTGTAACCAACAGCACAACCACCTCTACTTTTGGGCGGAAGCCAACTGAACACAGAAGCCTACAGAACTCAACGCTCCCCTTTTGGGCGGAAGCCAAATGAAAAATACTCCTTAGAAGACAAGTAATACCCTCTAACTCTTAACAGCAATCGGTTTCAGCTGAATCAAACCCACAAAATCTAGTACTTTGATGATTATAAAAGTAAGATCAATCTCATACCATTTTACCCCAAAATTCGCACGACCTGCATGTTTGTGGTGATTGTTGTGATAGCCTTCTCCCATCATTAAGAAATCGAAGCGAAACAGGTTTTTGCTCGTATTCTTCATCTTGAAATTAACGTAACCGTAGATGTGACCAAACCAGTTTATTATAACGCCATGAATAGGCGCCATCAAAAAGGTAATTGGCAAAAGTAGCCATTGCCACCAAGCAGAGGCAAAAATCACAAAAAACAAGATGTAAAGCCCTATCCACACAACTCGTGAAGCACGTGAACTTGCAAACTTATCAAAGGCTTTCCACTGAGGGACATTCTTTGTAAAACGCTCGTCAATCTGAACTTTCTGGTTATTGATATCCGTGTAGATCGTCCTTGTCTTCCACATCATGGCGAACAGATTATCATCGAATGACGGTGAATGTGGATCTTTCTCCGTATCGGTAAAAGCATGATGCATCCTGTGCATTATTCCGTAACCATAAGCACTCAAATAACTTGCGCCTTGGAAAATCCATGTCAACACGAAAGTGATTCGCTCCATTGTCTTCGACATGGTAAAAACTTGGTGGGCAGCATATCGATGTAAAAAAAAGGATTGAAAAAATAAGCCTCCGTACCACAATGCTAGAACAAAAATTATTACCGCCATCTTTTTTTGCACAAAGATAAAGTGGCTTAGATGCTCAAACAATGAACCTAAATCAAGAAAACACACCGTGCGTGGCAAAACCGATGAGTTGAAATTATTTCAAAAAGGAGGCTACAGCGAGATTCGTTTTCTAATCCTACTAAGAGCTTGCGCGGTTACACCAATATATGAACTGATATACTTTAACGGGATTACTTTGAGGAGTTCCGGACGTTCCTTAAAAATATTTAAGTATCTCTCTTCAGCGGTAAGATTAAGGAGATTCTGCTCCCTTTTCGACTTGATCAAAAATAAACGCTCGGCTGTTAATCGACCAATAAGATTACCGATCTGTGTATTTTTATAAACTTCTTGTAAATCATTGTAGCTTATACTAAGGATGGTTGTTTGAGTCAATGCTTGCAGCTGATAAGTTGACGGCTTTCGAGTCAAAAATGAATCGTATGCGCTGATAAATTGATCTTTGAAGCTAAAGCCAAAAGTTACTTCTTTGTCTGGATCTTCCTTGGGGATAAAAAACCTGACAACTCCAGTTTCAATAAAGGAAATACAATTTTCGACGGCATTACATTTCAGAAAAACAGCCTTCTTTTCAATGACACGGCGTTCTAGCTTGGATGTAAAAAAGGTCCAATCTGCTTGCGAAATTTCAGCGATTTGCTCTAAGTAGGCTTTTATTTGATTCACGTTGAAGTACTTCTGTTACAGGAATGCGCAAGATATGAATTGTTTACATCACATGCTCGCGAAGGATAAACTATACGCATCATGAGCATTTCTTGCTATGTAATGAACAAGAAAACGTCCTAAATGATTGCGAAAACACGAGAATAATAAGCGCGAAGTCTTTTTTGGCTATAGCCAAAAGCACTACTAGCTGCACTACCCTTCCTTTTGGCGGAAGCCAAAAATCGTAACTTTACAAGCTATAAGACCACCTACTGAATTACTATTTTGTGGATTTCCACCCTATTAGTTTCGAGATTCACAATCTTCACAAAATACATTCCAGCTGTCATTGAGGAAACATTCACAGTATAGCTATTTTCTGCACTATTTATTTTCGTGTGCAACTGCCCTACCGCATCATAAAGTTCAATGGTAAACAAACTGAGATTTCCTTCAATTGTGAATTCAGCTGTTGCAGGATTAGGGAAAATACGAACCCATTTTTCCGCAGCAGAACTGCCTTCAATTCCAGAAGTAATGTCAGGATTAAAGAACCCAAAATCTACCGTGTTATTTCCGCTTGCGTCATAGTCAAAGTAGCAATTAAAAGGATCTCCATCATTCAATGGTTCTTCGTCAGAGGTCAAGGTGACAACACCAGCAAAAATATCGGTAAATGGATCACCAAAACCGTTATTATCAAAATCTGTGTCGTTATCTGCATCCGCAACAAAACCATTAGTAGATTGATAGCCTTCAAGCGGTTCACCGGGCCCCCAGTTATCGAGACTCCACACAAAAACAGAGTAATTTCCTGGTTCTAATCCAGCGAACCTATAATATCCATCTTCATCTGTGACTTGAATTCCACTGAAACCTTGCCAATCAGGAACACCATCTCCGTCGGAATCTCTCCACAAAAGGACAGAAACACCTTCTATTCCTGGCTCATCGGCATCATTTATTCCATCTTGGTTGAAATCATTCCATACTCTATTTCCAATAGACACGATTCCAGGTGAAACTTGATCTTCGCAGTCTTGGTAGCAATACGCCATGTCATTGATTGCCAAGATCATTTCAGCACCTAGTGACTTGCCAATATTTAGGTACGTAAGTGCATTGTTATTGTAGTGATGCACGGCATTAAGTGGCGATTGATCTGTAGGGAAATAAAATTGCTTTGTGTCTACAAACCCCACCTTACCTCCATACAGTTCATCATCGCAACCAACTGTTTCTTGGGCAACTGACACAACGTTTTGCATACTTTGCACCCAAGTGTCAGTAGTGAATTCGAATCCACCGTGTCCGGAATTTACGACAACAACTGGTAGGTCAGGAATTCCCAGATCCGTCCGTACATCATTTACCATGTGATACATGTTACTCTCGTATTCATCCAAGTAGCTTTGCGTTTCTCCATCGTTCCATCCCTGGAACCATGCAAATCCTGAAATTTCGTAATCAGCAACACCTATAGCAGGGAATTCAGCCCCTAGATTTGCTGTAACTTCATTCACTGTATTAATCATCCGAGTATAAAACTCACCAGTTGTTCCACCAGCTGATGGTGGGCGAAAATCAACAGCAAGGTTCTTTCCTCCCCAAGCTGTCTTAATGATCAATATGGGATCATCGATACACGCATCAAGATGATGAGCAAACATCAACTCAGCGCCTATCAAATTTGAGTTAGCTCCTTGACCTACTGTTACATTGGTTCTAATCGTATCCCCATTATTAGCGAAATACAAAAAGGCACCTTCAGTTGAATTCCAATCTCCAACTTGTCCTATTTCTGACCAATTACCTTCGATGTCGTTTTCTATTACAGATGTGAGGCTACCTGGATCGTTTTCCGGATCAACTATAGAACCATACCCTTGCATATTGGATTGGCCAGCAAGAACGAATACTTTTACTTTGGGTTGTGTTTTTTCCTGTCTTGTGACAATAGGCACGTAACCCACTTCCATCCCAGCTGGAGGCTG
Organism: uncultured Saprospiraceae bacterium; assembly: GCA_937969485.1. Classification (GTDB taxonomy): domain Bacteria; phylum Bacteroidota; class Bacteroidia; order Chitinophagales; family Saprospiraceae; genus JAHDFB01. Next base: position 4,003 of record CALBVQ010000114.1, read on the forward strand.
AACTATACCTGCCGGATCAACTGTTGCAATTTGCCCTACCTGCGGCGGAGCTAGATATTCATCCGTATGACTCCAGTTAGAATGAATCAACTCTACTCTACTTTGTAAGGCTGTTCTCATTTCTTCAGGAAGATTCGCATTGATGATAGCAGGTTGATCAACGAAGCGGTACCAATAGTAAGTGACAGTACTTCCATCCCCTAGATCGGCTGTATAAGGTCCTGCAGCAGGCCCAGGACTATTCCATGGTCCTGTAGGGTCTTGCCATTGGCAATCCGGGTCCAATGGTGTCAAGTACGTAATTTCACTTCTGGGTGTTGTAGGAACCGGAGTTGACAGTAGATCTGTCGATGATGGAATATCGCCAGCCTTGACGGCATGCCACTTATTGTCAGTTTCTAATTTGAAATACTCTGGCAAAATAAATCTTCCATCTTTCTTTTCGACCACATCAAGGTCATATTCATAACCCATGATGTTTGCATTTTGCTGCACGTTATTCATGTAATCCAGCTCGATTGCGCTCTCCATGCCAGCTCCTGAAATTTCGCCCGCCATCGCACCGCCATTATTAACGAATGGGACTTGATAAGAATCCCCTTGAAAACTTTCAGGCTCTACTTCAGGTCCACCATTAAACCAACTCACCATCTTATCCCAAAGCGAACTTGTAGAGTAAACAGAAACCTGATTCAGTAGCATGGAATTGTCCTCATTACTCTCTGGCATATGTAAACGTTCGATTTTTGCATAAAAATTCCCATCATTATCTTCTGAAATTATTGCTGGTGATTCTGCGTGCTCTAAACCAAATCCAACATTGGGATCAGAAGGACGCGAATCAAGAAACATTCCTTCGATGGAAGGGTCTTCTAGCACAGGTTCAGTCCAGAAAGTAGGCAGAAAAAAGGTAGCTGGACCTTTGAAATTTGTTGAATTCAAGAACAGGGTCCAACATTGATTTCCGGTTTCTATATCTACACCGCTAGTTTGTGACATTTCGTCCGTAAGTGGTAGGGGTGAATATCCATAACCAAGCAATTCTCCGTTTAAGCTTTGCGCCATATTCAAGCCATCAGGTGCCCACAATAATCTATTCGATAATTGAGCCACACCGTATTTACCACCCGGAGTGCTCCAGTCTCTTTGCCCATTGGACAACATTGCACTTCGACCTGCGCCAGGGCCGTTCGCCCAAGCATGAAAATTGTAAGACACACCGCCCATTATGAACTTTGGTACTTTTGTGCCAAATCGAGTATCATGCCACCACCCCAGTCCACCCTCAATAGTGGTATAAAACTGGTCTGGTTCTTCTCCTGTTCGTTGTGTCGTCATCCAGCAACCAGCAAGCCCCATCTGAAAATCTTTAGCTCCGGGATATTCTTTAAGAATAGGCCATGCCGCACTGTACAAAGTATATCCTGCACCGTAGGAATCATCAGTAATATCTTCAGTGGAAATCCAGGTAAACCCAGTCCTCTGTGCTTCGACTACCTGAGCCTGAGCTTTATTCGAGATGGTTAGAAAGATAGAGAAACACAGCAATGCAGAAAGAAGAAATTTCATAAAATATTTTGTCTATTTTTAATAAAAGCGATCTCAAAAAGAGGACAATGTTGAAAATTCACCGCAATCAAAATCTAGGCCTAAGATAGTTTAAGTTTATGAAAGAATCCACTCCGTTTTCCCTTGATTAGCTCTGAACTCCCTAATTACTTTCTTGATTTCTTAGCTACGACATAAGGCGATTTGGAATTGACTGGTGATCGTTCCTGCGTTGCTAGTTTTTATTTATTAGAAATCTGTTTCCTGATTATTTGGCTTCCGCCAAAACTAGAGGCTTGTGCACACCCTCCTCTTTTGGCGGCAGCCTGAGGCCCTGACCTTTTGGCGGCAGCCTGCGGCCTTGACCTTTTGGCGAAAGCCATTATAAAAACTAATCGCCCCCATCGCCATACGACTTGCTTTTTATGGCATTTTCATACGCCGGTAATCCTCCCACAATCGGCAAAGTAATACGAGTTAAATTAGGATCAATCGTTAATTTAGTTCCTTTATCAGGGTGAATTGTGAACTCCTTGTCGCTTGAAAAAATCAATAGGCCTATTTGCTGACCGGCAGGAATTACTTGATCATCAGGCATTAAGTCGAAAGAGACTTGATAGAACTCGCCAGGAACAAGAGGTTCTCCGTTAGTTAATGAACTGTGATTCTGAGGATCTGCCCAACCGCGAGTAATGATATTGTCATAAATTTCAACTTTCTTTCCTTTTTGCCATGGTAAAGAAACCAACCAAACCGAAAGATTAGCTGCTGGTTTGTCACAAGCAAGGTTAATGGTAATGTTGGTAATACCCGATAATCTCAGGTCCTTTTCTAAAAGTGGGGTCAGATAAAGTAGTCTATGTTCTTCATGTTTTTCCTCAATCAGCTTTTTAGCTGCTATCGAATAATCATCGATAATGACTTCTTTGTCCTGCTCTTTGGGCATTTTCATCGACAGCCGTCCTGTGCTAGAATTGTTTGCTGTGAGATACAGAGTTACCTCCTGCGCATTCTCGTCGGGATAGCTATCGTAGGAAGTAGGCATTTGCTCTCGCTCTCGAACAATCTGGACAGGCGAATCATTTTCGACCCCGTTTTCAATTCCATGTAGATACTTTGTGAACCACCTATTCATCATGCTTAATGGCGGTGGACCTCCATGTCCGTCCTGATGATAATAAAGCTGAACAGGAATACCTTTCTCTTTTACTGCCTGATAAAACTTGTAGCTCTGAGATGGCATTACATTCCAATCGTTAAAGCCATGCGACATCAACATGGGAGCTTTCATGAGATCCACTTTCTTCGTATAATCACGAGTCGCCCAAAACTCATTATAATCTCCCGTTTCTCTGTCGATATTGTTAGCTAGAAAACTATCTCGAATAACTGAATTACCATAGTCACGTTTTGATTTATCGCCCGTATTTATGATATCGTACAAGACATCCATATCTTCGCCAAGGAAGCCGCCAGGAGAGCGAACTAGCCCATTGGAACGATAGTAATCGTAAAACGAGGAAACAGGTGCAACGGGAATTATAGCTTCTAGTCCTTCAACACCAGTAGTTGCAGCTGCTATGCACAAGGTACCATCGTAAGATGTGCCAGTCATACCCACCTTCCCATTACTCCAAAAGGCCTCAACTTCTTCATTTCCTGTCCGAGTCCTATAGCCTTTGGCACGTCCACACAGCCAGTCGATAACAGCCTTAGGAGCCATTGCCTCATTGTCTCCTCCTACGGTAGGTGCTCCGTCGGATAAACCGGTGCCAGGAGAGGAAGAATAAACCATGATATAACCCCTAGGAACCCAATTGATATCTGAAAACATTGACAATACTGGTCTTTTTGCTCTAGTCTTGTGATTTGGGTGTTTGTGTGGTTTGGGCGTTTCTCCGAGTTCATGTTTCACATTCCATAAATGCTTTTTGGGATCACCCCAAATCATGCTGGAAATCATTGACCAAATTTTCATTCCATAATATGGACTAGATTCGTATATTACAGGAAGCTTCAGTTCTTGAGAGTCGGTCTGATAAGGCCGGGTAACAAACACATGCATCCTGTCGAGCTTACCATCATTATCAGAATCAAAAGTGGTTTCAACCCATAGTTCTTCCTTCAACCATTCCGTACTGTAACTAAATTCAGGCACAACTTGTGCTTCTCCCTCATTGAATATAGGGCCAGGAACTGAATTGCTATTATAGTCGTCTTGCTGCGCACTAATTTCGAACGCGCTGCCAATAAAAAGCATTAGGATTACGGATAGTCTGATACGTTTATTCATTTTTTTGTTCTGTAAGATTCTACAATGTTAGCTAGTCGTTTTTTCTTTGATAGGAATCCATATTTCTTCTTCAGAACTAGAGTCATTATTCATATACTTCTCACCCAAAACTTCAAAGTGAGGTCTGTCATCTAAGGTATAGGCTGAAGTTGGCAACCACTGAGAGTAAATATACTGGAAAATTGAATTATCAGCACTTGATCCTTTGTACTCAAAAACTGCATACAGCCCCTGTGGTAATATAAAAGATTTCATACCCACTGGAATATTTTCGAAATCTGGCACTTCAACTGTTGCCCACTTTTCGAACTCAGCCTGTGGATCGAATTGGTTAAAATACGAAGGAGGATAGACTTGTAGCGAGATTTTTTCATCGGAAGTATTTTGGATTTCTTTTATCCGTGGTGCAAATCCCCCCCACAGTTGTCCTGTCTTATTCTTCAACAAGCTCATTTTAGTTTTGTGACCAACTAACTTTTTCTCTTGTAACATTTCAATTCTTGGCTTCATTTGTGTTTTTTGTCAAGGTTACTTTAACCCGAAATATGCAGTAGGATATGTTCCTAAGAACAACCTGATAAAAGTAGTAATAGGTCAACATACGTGATTAGCATATCACATAAAACACCAGTACCTTGGCCATGCTTGACTGTTCCGAGTTACATATTGTTGAACTAATATAGGTAATTGAATATAATTCGCGTAATGGGCTCTAAATCTATCCAGGCCTTATCCTATTGAGTGTGACATTTTATGTGGTGGCTTCCGCCAAAAGTAGATAAAGTAACAACACCTTTTCACAGCGTGTGAGGAGTGAGATGCAACGTTCGCTGAGGGTTACTGCAGCATTTTCTTAATATAAAACTTCAGCAGTTTATTCACCTCTTCATAGTTTTCTTCTTTTACTGAAATGTCAGTTAATCTAGGTAGGTGTTCTGCGAAAAATATTTCATTATTAGCCATTTCAAAGAGATTACTTGCAAATGAATGTGGGTAAGGAAACTCAGAATTTATTTCAAGTATTACATCAGCAACTTTTTGAATAAGAGTTTTGTAGCTCAGATAGAATCCCTGCTTATTCTCTTCATCAATCTTTTTTGTGTGATAGGACTTAGCCGATTCTGCGATAATGATCCTATGCAAGATTTTTTCATTGACAAAGTCCACAGACGGGTTCTCTTTGCTTGCGTGCACAAAATTATCGATAATTATATCCATTTTCCTGCACGGATCAGTAATATTCTTAGTGTTATAATCAATCAAGTAACCAACCCAATTCCAATACCAGACAACAAGATACAACAGCAAAAAGTGTTTATTTTCAAAGTATCGATACAAAGAGGTCTCAT
>CALBVQ010000115.1 GCA_937969485.1 uncultured Saprospiraceae bacterium
TTGAGGATATTGAATTATTTGTTTATGCTGCAGCTTCACTTTGTGTGGATGAAGTATCATTTGTAATTTCAATTGTCGAGACACCAATACTAAACGAAGTTCCTGATGTCATTACTTGTGACGTCTATACACTTCCTGAAATTGAGGGAACTAACCTTACTGGAAATCAAGCTTATTATAATGCACCAAATGGTTTGGGTAATGAACTAGAAGTAGGAGATGTACTCACTACTTCACAAACAATCTATATTTACGACCAAGCTGGAAATTGTAGTGATCAAGTTTCATTTACAGTGACAGTCACTGGAGAACCTGATATTTTTGAGCCTAATCCGATTGAGTCTTGTGGAATAGCTATTCTACCAGCAATTACGGGAGAGAATATCTCTGGAAATGCCAACTACTACACCGAAATGAACGGTGGCGGAGACCTGTTAAGTGTGGGTGACACGATTTATCAATCTTCAACGATCTACTTGTATATTGAGTCAGGTTCTTGTACTGACGAAGAACAATTAGTAATCACAATTTTGGTGTCGCCTGTCTTAGATGACATGCCTGACGTTGTTGGATGTGATTCTTATACTTTACCAACTATTGAAGGAACTAACCTTTCCGGTAATGAAGCTTATTTTACTCTATCTGGTGGATTAGGTGATTCTTACCAAGCTGGTGATGTAATTTTGGATGATATTGAATTGTTTGTTTTTGATCAGAATTCTATATGCTCATACGAAGTATCGTTTGCGATAGATATCGTTGCTACTCCAGCACTAGACCCAATTGACGATGTACAGTCTTGTGATTCGTACACAATTCCAGAAATCAACGGAACCAACTTACAGAATCCAAAGTACTATACTTTACCTTCAGCTGAAGGTGATATCTATTTACCAGGCGATGTAATTTCTACGGACTTAGTTCTGTATGCTTATGATAATAATGGAGAATGTTTTGATGAAGAAAGTTTTGCAATAGAAATACTAGTCACTCCTAATGTTTTTGATCCACTTGACGTTACTTCATGTGACTCTTATGTGCTAGAAGCTATTGAAGGTGATGACTTAACAGGTAACCAAGCTTATTATACTCAGTCAGGCGGAATGGGTGACGTATTTGCTGCTGGTGCAAGTATCACTGAATCTGTGACTCTGTATTTGTACGATATTAATGGTATTTGCTTTGATGAAGAGGAAATTGCTATTACAATTATTGCTTCGCCGATTTTAGAGCAACCACAGAATGTTGTTGCATGTGATTCTTATGTTTTACCTGCAATAATTGGGGAAAACCTGAGTGGAAATGAGAATTATTATCAATTTGAAAATGGTCAGGGTAATATTTATTCCCCGGGAGATGTTATCGAATCTACTATGACATTGTTTATTTACGATGAAATCCAAGACTGTTCTGATGAAGTCAGTTTTGAGATTGAAATAAACGAGACTCCAATAATTGATAATCCAGGTGACCTTACTTTATGTGCGCTATTTGTTTTACCAGAGATTGAAGGAACCAATTTAACTAGTGATGTTTCTTATTATACTGGAGCTAATGGCACTGGGGATGAGTTAAGTGCAGGAGATACCCTTCTTGTTTCAACAGAACTATTTATATACGATATTAATGGTGACTGTTCAGACGAAGTAAACTTCTTTGTAACAATCTTAGACGGTCCAAACGTTTCTGATATACCTGATGTGTTAGCGTGTTTCGAATATGTCTTACCAGAAATTGATGGAGTGAATCTAACAGATAACGCTTCTTACTATAGCAATGTAGGTGGTACCGGAGAAACGTACAACCCTGGTGATGTGATCGATGAAAATGTAACGATTTATATCTACGATGCTGTGGTTGATTGTTCTGATGAAGAATCGTTCACTATCCAAATTACAGGCGAACCGATTCTAGACGAGATTCCTGCTGTTTCTGCATGTGACTTCTATGTTCTAGAAGAAATTACAGGAACAAACTTAAGCGGAAGTCCAGTTTACACTACGGAAACTCAAGCGCAAGGAGATACTCTGAATGCTGGCGATACGATCTTCTCAGATATAACACTATATGTCTATGATAGCTATGATGATTGTTTTGATGAAGTAATTCTAACCGTAAATATCTTCACAACTCCTACAATTTATCCTTTGGATGACGTAGTCGTATGTGATGAATATATTTTACCAGAAATTGAGGGCGAGAACCTAGTAGATCCTCATTATTTTACTTCGCCTAATGGAGCTGGTGATGAATTAAATGCAGGAGATGTAATTACGTCAGCTACTACACTTTACCTTTTTGATGATAATAATAATTGTAGCGACGAAGAATCATTTGATGTGATATTTAGTGATGCACCAGTTCTAGAAGAACCTGCACTCGCTGTATTTTGTGACTTCTTTATCCTTCCAACTATTGAAGGAGAGTCACTAACAGGTAATGAAGCATATTATACAGAATCCAACGCGGGAGGAACTTCATATGCAGCAGGAGATACGTTATATTCCTCAATAACATTGTTTATCTATGATGAGGCAGGTTCTTGTTCTAGCGAAGTGCAAGCTGAGTTTGAAGTAATTGAGAGTCCTGAAGTGGGTACTACAGAAAATGCATTTGTTTGCGATTTTTACATAATTCCTTCATTCTCCGATATAATAGCCGATAATATACAGATTATAGTTAATGGAGTTCCTGCTTCTGAAGGTGATACAATACTAGAAGACGCAGTTATCGAGATTATTGCTACTAATGGTGGACTTTGTTCTAGCACTCTTACTTATACTGTTACTTTCACTGGAATTCCTGAATTGGATCCTATTGAAGATGTTGAAATGTGTGACTTCTTTATTTTGGATGAAATTGAAGGAACCAACCTAACCGATAATGCTGCTTATTATACTGGAACTGAAGGTTCTGGTGATTTGTATTCAGCAGGTGATACTGTTTTTACTTCTTCAACTTTCTATGTTTATGATGTAGCTGGATCTTGTTTTAGTGAAGAGACATTTGAGATTGTGATCAATCCTACACCTTTCATTGATGACTTAAGCGATGTTGAGGTATGTGACTTCTTTACACTTCCTGATTTTACTGGTGAGAACTTAGTTTCTCCGGGATACTATTCACAAAGTGGAGGTGCTGGTGATCAATACAATCCTGGTGACGAGATAAACTTTACAACAACAATTTACATGTATGATGCTAATTCTACATGTACCTACGAAACATCTTTTGATGTAACTACTGGTGTGCAGCCTTCAGCTTTTATCTCTGGAAGTTCTACCCTTTGTATCGATGAAGGACAAACAGTTTCTTTAACTATCCAAATAGCAGGTTCTTTCCCTGTTCAATTGGATATATTTAATGACAATGTTTTTGTTGAAACCATAGAAGCTAATACTAGCCCATTCTTATATGAGGTAAGTGCGGCTGGTGTTTACACTATAGATAACTTGGTTACTAGTGACGATTGCGCTGGATCGAGTGCAGGTTCTGCCACTGTAACAGCATTCGAATCAATAGTTGTTTCAACTCCTGTTGTAGAATGTGCAGAAGACGGAAATTCTTACACGATAAGTTTCGATATCTCTGGAGGTATAGCAACTACATACTTGATCAACGGTGAACTTGTTAACACAGCTGGAATTGAACCATTTATCTACAGTATGACATTTGATAAGGGTAATGGAGCGGAAACGTTCACGATTCAAGATGAAAACCAATGTAATGTAGTTGAGTTAGAAATAGCTGAGCCAAATTGTGAATGTGAAACAACAATAGGATCAATAGTAGAAGAGAATCTTGAATTCTGTTCAATCGACGAACTTATCACATTTACATATGATAATACAAATGAAATACTTGAAGACGACGATGTTGTAGTATTTGCTCTTCACACTGAAGAGGTTCCAACTTTAGGAAACATAATTGAATTTTCAGATGATCCTTCATTTGGCTACGATGATGCCAATATGAATTTAGATGTTACCTACTACGTTTCTGTCTTGATTGGTAATGCTGGAGATCCTATAGATTTTGATGATCCTTGCTTTGACTTCCAGACCATACCAGTGGTATTTTATTCAACGCCTACTGCGCAGATTGATGGAGATATTGAAGACTGTTTAGGTAGTACGATTTTAGTACCTGTAACTTTTAGTGGCGCAGGTCCATTCGAAATTACGTACACAATTAACGGTGAAGTAAACACAGTAACGACTTCTAATAATCCATATGAAATTGAAATTGATCTAACTGAGGAGACTGTTATCATTTTAACTTCAGTTAATGGTGCATTATGTGACGGAGATGCAGAAGGAACCGTAACATTAAGTATTACTGACGAATTGTTTGCTCAACTAGAACCAGGTGCTGAAATCTGTAATCTTGCGCTCAAAGGCTCAATTTTAGATATGAGTGATTTAATCACAGATGGAATGACCAATGGCATATGGGCAGATACAGACAACTCCGGTGCTCTGAACAACTCACCAATATTTGACTTTGATGGGGTAACACCTGGTACCTACACGTTCTCATACACAATAGGTCAAGGATCTTCTTGTGGTGAAGAAACTTACACAGTTGAAATCGAAGTGATAGAATGTGTTTGCCCAATAGTTGAAGTAGAAGCTCCAGCAGATGTATGTGCAGGAGAGATAATTGATTTAGCTGCGCTAGTCACAGGAGACGCAGGAATATGGGAAATCCAGTCTGCACCTTCAACAACAGTTATCATCACTGATGATCTTCTTTATACAGAAAGTAATGTAAGTGGTGAAGTTGTATTGAATTTCACTCTGATTGATATTGATCCTGATTGTCCTTCGGATACTGTAGTTAGTTTCTTTATTGACAATGAAGTTTCAGCAGGAGACGACGTTGTTTTAGAAATATGTCAGGGATCTGAAGAAATAATTGATCTTGCAGACCAGTTAACTGATGCTACCACTGGAGGAGAATGGACTATTCCGAATGAGTATTTGGCTTACTATGATGAAGCGTCTCAAACTTTTGACGTAAGTCAATTACCAGTAACAAGTATTGACATTATTTACTCAGTCGATAGTGAATTGGGAATTTGTGAATCAGCAGATGCCATAGTAGAAATTAATATTCTACCTGCACCAATTGGTGAACTCAGTCAACCACCAGCACTTGATTGTGATGTTACGCAATCTACAATTGAAGCGATAGTTGATAATGTAGATGACTACATCTTTCAGTGGTCAACAGTTGATGGAAATATAATTAGTACAACTGAAAATCCTAGTATTCAGGTGAATGCTCCTGGTACTTATGACTTGATTCTTATAAACTCTATAACTGGATGTAACACAACTTTATCTAGTGTAGTTGAAGGATCTGCTGATTTTGTGATCGCGAATGCGGGACAGGATGAAATGTTGACATGTGCTCAACTTATTGTTACACTTGACGGATCTGGTTCAACTAGTTCAGATGATGTAGTTTATCAGTGGATTGACGGAAGTGGAAATGTAATAGAAGGTGCAAATGGCTTGTTCTATTCGACGGATGAGGACGGAATGTATATTCTAATGGTTGAAAATACTGTTACAGGATGTGTGAATTTTGATACAGTGTTCGTGGATGAAGTAATTAACTATCCTATTGCTGAGATTACTCCTGCTGAAGAGTTGACTTGCCTTGTTACCGAAATTACCCTAGACGGATCGAATTCAACTACCAATGATCTTGTGATATACGAATGGTACAATGAAGATGGAGAATTGATCAGTGAAGACCCTGAAAGCATAGAAGTTAATCAGAGTGGAACGTACTACCTTCATGTGATAGATTCAACAAATATGTGTGAAGATATAGATACAATGATTGTGGGTAGTAATACTGAAATTCCACAGATTACATTAAGCGAGGATGTGATGCTTAATTGTGAATTTACAGAAGCTACAGTCTCTGTTCAAATCAATAGTGCAAATTCAACATTCACATGGTTAGACCTTGCAGGAGAAGAATTACCTATTAGTACTCAATCTTTTGAAGTTTATGAAGAAGGTACTTACGTGGTCTCTGTCATTGATACATTGAATGGTTGTGAAACTCAAGAACAAGTTTCAATTGTACTTGATACCGTACCTGTGAGTTTTGATGTTGAAATCGAAAATCCATGTGATAATCCTTATGGGGGAGTCATCATTGCTATCCCAACACAGAACAATGGTAACTTAACTTTCGAACTTTCATCAGGTGCAAATAACACCTCTGGAATATTCGAAAACTTATCGAGTGGAGATTATGAACTCATTGTTACTGGCGAAAATGGATGTACGGACAGTGAAGAGATCAATTTATATAGTAATGCTGATCTTGATCTAGATGCTGGTCAAGATACGACTATTGATCTTGGTGAAAGTGTGCAACTTCTAGCATCAACAACCGTAGCAAATTCAGATATCACATCTCTTGTTTGGTCACCAGATGATGGATCGCTAGATTGCACAGAATGTGTGGATCCATTAGCTACTCCATTATATACAACTACCTACAATGTTGTGCTTCAAGATATTTTCGGCTGTATGGTTGAGGATGACATCACGATAAGAGTTGATAGAACTACTAAAGTGTACGCTCCAAATGTCTTTTCGCCAAATAATGATGGTGTGAATGAAACTTGGACTTTGTTCTCTGCTGATAATATAGATCGAATTTCTGAAATCTATGTGTACAACAGATGGGGAGAAAAGGTATGGGAGAATTTTGATATCGAAACAGGAGATACTAGTGAGGGCTGGGACGGCACATTCAAAGGAATGGACAACAACGTTGGCGTATTCGCTTGGTATGCAGTGGTAACTTTGTTTGACGGGACAGAAGAGGTTCTTAAAGGCGATGTGACAATAATAAAATAGATATATTGAAGCAGGATGAGGTACGTTCAATGCCCCTGCTTCAATACTTTAATATGACGTGTACGATGTCGAGAAAGGGCTATTTGTTCGAGGGTGGAGACTCTATGAATAGATAGCCTTTTTCTTTTGTGTTACTTCTTAATGATTGTTGGTTTAGACCAATTCTGTTTTAGAATTCTTCTGAAAGTATTATCAACGGAACGATTTAGTTGACTTCCGTCAAAAGAAAAGAACAATATTGATTTAGTAAGCGCTAAGGTTAATACAATCATTTTAGTTACAAACCCAACCTGTCTGCAAGTGTTTGAATTGACTGCTGACCATATGTAACGGAACGATTTATTTGACTTACGTCAAAAGAAAAGAACAATCTTAATTTAGTAAGCACTAAGGTTAATATAATCATTCTTAGTTTCAAAATCCATCCCGTTTGCAAGTGTTTGCATTCACTCTTAATCTTAAATAGTGGAGTATTGCTAGAGAAAATCAATCTCTCATTCGTCGTACTCCTAACCACATTCCTGTTTTCATGGTTCGACTTATTCAAGCGCTCACGCAGTTCACTATGATAGATTGGTCATAGATTCCCCGTATTCCACTCATTGATCCATGCAGTTTATGCGGTATTCCAAAATCTAGATGTTATTTGACTTGATTCGCTTTGTCAAAACGCTAATTCGAGCAACACATTCATATGTGATATAATTAGCATATGGAAGTTAGTATGGCACGGTATTCGGATTAACACTAATAACAACCCAACAAGAAGCTTCCGCTTCTACTAAAAATGAAAATGATGAAACCTATTCTCTTTGTTATCATGCTGTTAATTAGCTTTGCTCAACTGCAAGGTCAAGGTAACATAGGTATTAATACTGAAAGTCCAGAAAACTCGGCCTTACTACATCTAGAAAGCAATGATAAAGGCCTCTTAATACCTCGCCTGTTAAGTACGGAAAAAGAATCTATTCAAGATCCAGCTCAAGGTTTGCTTGTTTATCAGACAGATGGAGAAAAAGGCTTTTATGTGTTTGAAGATGGTAAATGGGATGCAATAAAATCAGAGAACTCATTAGAGCAAATAATCAATGTAGATGAAGACGGAAACTTGGTAATTCAAGATAGAAGCTTAATAATCAAAAATACGATGCCAGTTGATAATGAAGGGACTCCGCCAACCACAAATAGGATAGTCTTGGAAAGCTGGGAAAAATCCAATAATCTTAATGATCATGCAGGTGACTTGATCCAATTGATGTGGAGGGATTCTCAAGCGAAACCCTTCATTGGATGGTGGGATTATACAGGTGAAGAACCGATTCTTAAAGCTTGGATAGGCGCTCATCAAGTTGCTAACGATGGAGCGTCATTCCACAAACACCTTAGTATTGAGACCGCAGATCTCAGTGGACAGATGCAAACTAGAATGGATTTTGACTTTGATAAGGATACAACAGAAATTAAAACCAGTTCTGCAAACTTTACCGTCGGTGGGCAACATAAATTTCGAGCGTCCGGGCAGACGACATTACAGGGAGAAACATTGATTTTAGGAGAGCTTTATGTAAAAAATCAGATGATTACCAGGGATATCTCTCTTGAAGGGAAAGATGGGAAACAAAGACTCCTAGCAGTAAAGTCAACATCTACAGGAGACTATGCCTCAACAATACGTTTTACAGGTGAATCGACAGGAATAGATCACTTTCGAGGAGGATATTTACAATATGATGCCAGCGGCAATCAGATCATCATAGGTGCGCACAATGACGCCAACATGGACTTAAGTAGCGATATTGAAGTGATACGAATCCCTAGAAATGGTGGTTCAGTTGAAATTGTACCTAATCTTGAACTTGGGGTGGGCAGTAGGATCAAAAGTGTAGAACACGATAATGGTATAGGGATAAACAATACTGGAAGTTTTTTTTATAATAACGCTGATAATTCTAGGTCACTAGCATTCAAGTACGGTGTGGATAGTGATATACAATTAATTACAAACCAAGAGCGATTTACAATAGATTCAGATGGTTCATCAAATAACTTTACACTTGATTTTGAAACGGGCGATTTTACAGTCGGCTTAAATTCCACCTTCTTAGGTGATGTGGACTTTAAAGGCAGTATGCTAGATATGAATGATCAAGCAGGTGCTGCTGGTCAAATTCTAAAAAGAAAAGGGGATCAAATGGTCTACGGTATTGCTAGTTCTGTCGGTAATGTTGAAGTCAATGGATCGTCTTGGACGGAAAATGCTCAATGTTTAGTGGTCACAGGAACAGTAGCAAATACTTATGCTCTTCCTCTGTCATGGTTAGGCGAAGATGGAGATGTCTTGACTTTCCTGAATAAATCTACTACAACACAGACTATCCAGGGAAATATTGATAACATAGCTAGCACTTCAGTAACATCTACCGTACAAGAAAGCATGGAATTCATATGGGATGCGGATAATGCAACATGGTGGCACAAGTAGTATTGTATAACCTTTTGGCGGAAGCCATCTTTTTCTCTTCAAATAATAAAACGACTTTGCAAATCTAAGGCAATCCTGTGGTCTTGAACACTTCTTTTCTATAAACTCCTGTCAAAGAGTTTTTCTTATCGTTAGTCACTAAATATCATGACTCTGCATTAAATTATTGAATCTGGCGCATCTTTTTTCACTGTTTTTAAGTTAAGACATTGTAATAACTGTGAATAAAAGTGAATAGAAAAATATTTAACCTCCTCATTACGGGCCTCTTTCTGGTAATAGGGATACAGAGCAGTACTCATGCTCAGAAATATACCATTTCCGGCTATGTCAAAGACGCTTCAAACGGCGAAACGCTGATAGGAGCAGCCATCTATAACAAACTGAATTCAGGGGACGGTACCGTTACGAATGCTTACGGTTTTTATTCTATGTCACTAGAAGAAGGCACCTATACTCTCGTGTACTCTTATTTAGGATTCCAAAACCAAGAGTATGAAATTGTGCTTGATAGGGATATCGAATTGGAAATTGAGTTAGACGATGGAGTACTAATCAATGAGGTTGTAGTATCAGCAGAGAAAGAGAAAGAAAAGGCTAATGTAGAGTCTACAAATATGGGGACGCTGGAATTGCCAGTAGGCCAAATTAAGAAGTTACCAGCACTCATGGGAGAAGTTGATATCCTGAAATCAATCCAGTTATTACCAGGTGTAAATTCAGGAGGGGAGGGCAATTCCGGTTTCTACGTGAGAGGTGGAGGGCCGGATCAGAATTTAGTGCTACTTGATGAGGCTCTTGTGTATAACAGCGGACACTTGCTGGGATTCTTCTCGGTTTTCAATGCTGACGCAATAAAGAACACGACACTGATTAAAGGTGGGATGCCAGCTAATTATGGGGGACGCCTATCTTCTGTAGTTGATGTCCAAATCAAGGAAGGAAATAATAAGTACTATGAGGCTGAAGGTGGAGTTGGGCTGATTTCATCCCGACTTACTTTTCAAGGGCCTATCGTCAAAGACAAGGCTTCCTTTATTGTTAGTGGACGAAGAACGTATATTCTTGATCTGTTACAGCCATTCTTAAAAGGAGGAAATTTCGAGGGAACAAATTATTATTTCTATGATCTAAATACCAAGCTAAACTGGAAGCTAGGTAAGAAAGACAAGATTTTTATCAGTGGCTATTTTGGAAGGGATGTACTTACCTTGAGCCAGCCAAATAGAGATTTTCAGTTTGATCTTCCTTATGGTAACACAACAATCACAGCAAGATGGAATCACTTGTTCAGTAACAAGTTATTCATGAATGTGACAGGGGTTTATAATGATTATCAGTTTGAATTTCAAGGTGGTCAAGACGAGTTTAGCTTCCAGCTATTCAGCGGGGTTGAGGATTACAATGTGAAGGTCGATTTTGATTATTTCCCAAACAATAATCACGCGATCAAATTTGGATCAAATTCGACTTATCATAAATTGACTCCTAGTACAGTGTCAGCTAGTGCAGGTGATGTAGACTTTAAGTCAACAATTGATCCGAAATATGCTATCGAGAATGCCATTTATGTGAAAGACGAATGGAAGGTTAATTCACGTCTTAGTTTAGATTACGGGCTTCGGTACTCAATTTTTACGCAGATTGGCCCCTATACTCGCGACGATGAAACCTCCTTCGAGCCATGGGAGGCGGTGAAGACTTATCAAGGTCTCGAACCTCGAATAAGTGGGAAGTACTCATTGGGAAACAGTCGATCGGTTAAGGCTGGTATCACGAGAACCAATCAGTATATTCATCTTGTTAGTAACTCATCATCGACACTGCCCACTGATGTTTGGTCTCCTTCTACTGAAAGGGTAAAGCCACAGATAGGCCTCCAATACGCCGTCGGCTATTTTCAGAATTTCCTCGATAATATGATTGAAACTTCAATAGAAGTGTACTATAAAGATTTACAGAATCAACTTGATTATTCTGAGACCGCGGTTACAGAGCTTGGAGTTGACGAAGAACTCAAGTTTATATCTGGAAAAGGACGTGCTTATGGCGCAGAGTTATTCATCAAGAAGTCCAAAGGAAAATTGACGGGCTGGGTAGGATATACCTTAAGTCGTTCTGAACGGGCTTTCGATGAGATCAAGAATGGTGATTGGTTTCCAGCGGTTTATGATAGAACCCATGATGTGTCGGTGGTTGCGAATTATACTATATCAGATAAATGGGACGCGAGTGCGGTTTTTGTTTATGGTACAGGTCAAGCTTATACTCCTCTAGCCGGACTTTATTCGATCGAAAATTCGCTTAACTTCTTTTACGGTCCCAGAAACAGCGCGAGATTACCTGACTATCACAGGGCGGATCTATCAGTTAATTATAATCCTAAGCCCAATTCAGATAAGAAATTTAGCGGTTCTTGGTCGTTCGGTCTTTACAATATCTACAATAGAAAGAACCCATTTTTTACCTTTTTTGAGGAATCTCCAGCTAGTACTCCAGTGGCGCCGGTTCTGGATTCCTATAAGGTGACAATTTTTCCATTGATACCAAGTGTTACTTATAATTTCAAATGGAGACAAAAAGTACAGAAATGAGAAAATTGAATTTTTTAGTTGTATTGGTAATCTTATTTACTTCATGTCAAGAAGAATTTACTCCAGACTTTGCTGATGAGGAGCCAACAGTAGTTGTAGAAGGTTATATTCAAGCTGGTGAGCGAGCATCACCGGTCTTGGTAACTATCTCTAAAACTTATCCTTTGTTTCAATCCGAGGAG
>CALBVQ010000116.1 GCA_937969485.1 uncultured Saprospiraceae bacterium
CGTATAGAAGATCGAGAAGGCCGAGTGATCTACAATTCAGTCCCTGAACAATCCAAAGCACTTCCTGAAGACTTCAATTATGTTATGGTAAGCATGCTAAAAAAAGCTGCTGAATTTATTGCACCTAAATTCAATGTAGAAGTAGGTGGTAAGACTGGAACGACTAACGACTATGTTGATGGCTGGTTTATGGGCATTACCCCCAATCTCGCAGTAGGCACGTGGGTTGGTGGCGAGGATTCATGGATTAGATTCCGTACTCTAGCAAATGGTCAAGGAGGTGTAATGGCGAGACCAGCATTCGTTGAGTTTGTGCAACGATTAGAAAACGATCCTAGTACAGGATTCGATGAAACAGCAAGATTTACTGTTCCTACAGAGATGGATGTAGAAATAAATTGCGAGGTCTATAACAACATTAAAAAACAATATCAAGAAGACGATATAGAAGAGGATCTCTTCGACGACATAGATGAATTTTAGGATTCAATTATTCCATTTTAATTTGCTAAAATATTCCACTGCAAACACATGTTTGAGTTGACAATTAATGAAACAGCTGATGCGTTGGAAAGTGCTGAAAACTAGTTTTTTAGTGAAAAAATGAACAACTCTATCTTTTTCACGTTCTTTCTTCATTAATGTAACAACATGACACTGCAAGAAAAAAAGAAAGCATTCATTGAAGAATGGGGCGTCCTAGGTCCTAAATGGGGAATTAATAAGACGATGGCTCACATTCATGCACTCTTATTAGTTAGTGAAGAACCCCTTTGTGCTGTCGAAATCAAGGAACAGCTCGATATTTCCATGGGTAATGTAAATATGAATCTCCGATGTCTAGTGTCTTGGGAATTAATAAAAGGAGTTTCGAAAGAAGGCCAACGAAAAGAATATTTTCGTGCCGAGAAAGACATGTGGAAAGCCTTAACTTGCATTGTAAAAAAACGAAAAGAAAGCGAATTAACCCCTTTACTTGGTATGCTTGACACTTTAAAAAATTCCCCTACTGATGATCATGAAAAAGATGTCGAAGCTTCTTTCAATTTCGATAAGACTATGAGTGATCTTAGTATGTTCGCTGAGAAAGCAGACGGCATGTTAGATAAATTCATATCCGCTGAAAATTCTTGGCTTCTCAAAGGTTATAGAATGATGATTCGCTAATCAAGATATTGCCTTAACTGATATTTATCTATAAGTATCTGGTTTTCATGGTCGGCTGGCGTGGTATTTAATCCTTTCTTAATTTCAGCTATTAATA
Organism: uncultured Saprospiraceae bacterium; assembly: GCA_937969485.1. Taxonomy (GTDB): domain Bacteria; phylum Bacteroidota; class Bacteroidia; order Chitinophagales; family Saprospiraceae; genus JAHDFB01. Next base: position 1,265 of record CALBVQ010000116.1, read on the forward strand.
AATTCTTCTTGCTACCTGTCAGTTCTTCATTTCCTAGCATTGCTGAAGCAGCAGCCAATACTTTATCGACATAGGAAGTCTCTTTCATACTTAAAGACCTCAGATTGATCTGCAAAACTTTATGAAATCGATCGTCATTCAGAATCATAGATGATTTCCATAAATTAGTTACGTATTTTTCATCTCTGATTTCACTAAGAAAGTTACTCATGGCTAGAATAAACGTCTCGGGATATTCTTTAGAAAATTTATCGAAGTACGTATCGAAATCAAGAGGTGAATGAAAATACAATAACCTCATAGCAGGAGCAAGTACATCCATTGATTTTTTATTTGCGGCTACATACTTAAGTGTTTCTACATCCACAATATCCGGATTCTTGAAATATTGCATTAGCAACTCAGCAGTTAGTAATCTATGATCAGCTCGTCTAATCTCAGACATAATCAATTCTTTATCAGTATCAGCTGGCTTAAAGCGAGCAAGCGCAATGAGCTTATTTATGTAATTCGTTTCGCTAGCTAGAATGTCACGATAAAATGACTCATCTACCACGAAATTCCTAAGAATATCAAGTGCCTCTCTCTTATCGTATTGATCTCCTTGCAGGTATTCAGTAATGTAATCAAGCGAGTCTCGACTTTCCAGGTACTCTCCTATAAATACATGATGAGGATCGAAATTTATCCATAAAATTTCTTTGGGGTTTAACCCCAAAATCGAAAACCGTGAGTTACGGTTCTTCGTGTAAAATTCCTCTTGGAGGACCGAGCCGTCTTTCATGTGAATCTCCCATTCGAGTGGCATTTCAAAAATTGGGATACTCAAGTCTACATTTTGAATTTGATTGACATCGATATTAAAGGTATCTCCTTTTGAAGAATAGTATATTTCGAAATCAGGATGTCCTGCTGAAAGGAACCACTGATTAAAAAATTGTTTCAAGTCTAGTCCAGTCGTTTTTTCATATGCTTGTCGGAGCTGCTCGATTTCTACTGTTTGGCCAGCGTTATCTACTAGAAAGGTATTAATCCCGGAAAAAAACGCATCGTCCCCAATTATGTGTCTGAGGTAATGTAGCGTCAAGCCACCTTTATTGTAGCTATGTGCGTCAAACATCCGCTCTTTGTTCTCATAACCATAATGAATCAATGGATGGATACCTCGAGATCTCGCAGAACGTATGTATTGCGACCATTCAGACATCCGCTTATTATGAGCCTCTTCTTCTCCATACTTATGCGCTGTCCACAGATATTCACTATAGTTTGCAAATCCTTCATTAAGTGTAAGGTTTGCCCAAGACTCACAAGTTACGTAATCACCAAACCAATGATGAAACATCTCATGAGCAACTATATCGTCATTGTGATTATCAATTAGCTCTTCCTCTGTTTTCTGGACAAACTTTCCAAAAGTAACAGCAGTTGTATTTTCCATAGCACCGGCCACAAAATCTTCTACAACAATTTGAGAGTACTTCGCCCACGGATAATTGACACCGGTGAGTTCAGAAAAGTACTGTAGCATTTCAGGAGTATGGTTAAATATACTTTTGGCGGAAGCCATATACTCAGGGTAAACATAATATTGAATAGGTATATTTTTCCATTGATCGCGAGTAATTGAATAATCACCAATAGCTATCATCGTAAGGTATGGTGCGTGCTCCTTCTCCATTATCCAGTGATCTTGCCTCATATTATTTGGTAATTTCTTCTGCTCGACCAGCAGCCCATTTGAAAGCGTTTTAAGGGAATCGTGGACAGTAATTAAGATGGAATGGGTATACTTTTCATTCGGTTTATCTCTCGTGGGAAACCATGTCGAATTATATTCCGTCTCACCTTGGGACCAAATTTGATATGGTTTAGTGGGGAATTCAGAATCTGGTTCAATAAAATATAAGCCTTGGTCATTGCTCCTGTAACCAGCATTGGGAATATGTCCAAGCGTTGGTCTAGCAACATAATTAATAGTAAGGTTAACTCGTTCCTGCTTGGAAATCTCCTTTCCTAAATCAACTTTAAGGATAGAACCATCGTATTCAAAATCTAAGCTTTTGTCATTCATTTTTACGGAATTGATAACCATTTTGACAGCATCAAGTTCTACGAATCGAACGGGATAGAAATACGGGCTCAAGGTTAATACAGCCTTCCCAGTTACCGTCTCATCCTTCCAAGAGGGAACAATATCAAGAACCATATGAATCAGATCAATCTTCTTGGTAGCCTCTGGGTTGTAAATAGGCAACGAGTAGGACTCCATAGATTTTCGAGGAGCTGTAACTGTAAGCGTATCGAGCAGGGTTTCATCGTAATCTACAGTAATGCTAGGGATTTCTCTAGTCGAATTACAGCCCAATAAAACAAGAAAAAGGAGAAAGAGGCAACAATGAAATTTCGACATAATAGGTGTAGGTTTTTATAAACACAATATTAAGGCTTTTACTACAGAATTATAAAGGGCAAAGTAAGACTTGCATGAAATAATAATTATTGTAATTTTGGCGGAAGAAAAAATTCACTTTATAAAAATCATAGAAACAGAATGAAGGATTTGATAATTTATATTTTACCACTATTTGGGGTGGTAGCCTTAGCGTACACATTCATAAAATCAGGATGGGTAACTAAGCAGGATGAAGGTAGCGATAAGATGAAAAAGATTGCTAAGCATATTGCCGATGGAGCGATGTCATTTTTGAAAGCTGAGTACAAGATACTTTTGATTTTCGTAATAGCAGTTGCTATCTTAATGGGAATAAGCGGAAATTCAGCAGCATCTTCACCACTAGTAGCTCTATCATTTGTTTTGGGAGCAATATGTTCTGCACTTGCTGGATTCATAGGAATGAAGGTAGCAACAAAAGCGAATGTAAGAACAACACAAGCAGCGAGAACAGGATTAGGAAAGGCGCTAGAAGTTGCATTTGCTGGAGGAGCAGTGATGGGAATGGGTGTTGTAGGTCTAGGACTATTAGGACTAGGAACATTACTAGTTGTTTACACTCAAATATTTGGAGTAGCTGATCAAGATGCAGTGACACGAGTAATAACAATCCTCACAGGATTCTCATTTGGAGCGAGTTCGATTGCACTATTTGCAAGAGTAGGTGGTGGAATCTATACAAAGGCGGCGGATGTAGGAGCTGACCTTGTAGGACAAGTGGAAGCAGGAATTCCTGAAGATCACCCGTTGAATCCAGCACCTATTGCGGATAACGTAGGAGATAATGTAGGAGATGTTGCTGGTATGGGTGCTGATTTATTTGAATCTTATGTAGGATCAATAATAGGTACAATGGTACTAGGAGCAACATTCATGCAATTTGGAGGTTTCGAAACTACGAATGACTTCGGCGGAATGAACGCTGTTTTATTGCCGTTGATGATTGCTGCACTAGGAATAATCACTTCTATTATCGGCACATTCTTCGTAAAAGTAAAAGAAGGTGGAGATCCACAAAAGGCATTAAACAGAGGAGAATTCATTTCCGCAGGTTTAATGATCGCAGGAACTCTAGGACTTTGTATTTGGATGTTACCAGCGAGCTGGTCAATAGCTGGAGTAGAATTTACTGCTTATGGCGTATTCTTTGCGGTAATCATAGGACTGGTAGCAGGGCTTTTGATAGGAATCGTAACAGAGTTCTACACAGGTACTGGAACTAAGCCTGTTATGTCAATCGTAAAACAATCATTGACTGGATCAGCGACAAACATAATCGCAGGTTTAGGAGTAGGAATGCAATCAACTGCAATTCCAATTTTGATTTTGGCAACAGCTATAATTGGAGCTCACTACTTTGCTGGACTATACGGTATTGCGATTGCAGCAGTAGGAATGTTATCTAACACAGGGATTCAATTAGCAGTGGATGCTTACGGACCAATTGCGGATAACGCTGGTGGTATTGCTGAAATGGCTGAATTACCAAAAGAAGTTAGACAAAAAACAGACAAACTTGATGCAGTAGGAAACACTACAGCTGCAATAGGAAAAGGATTCGCGATAGGATCTGCTGCTTTAACTGCATTAGCATTGTTTGCGGCATTTATGGCAACAAGCGGAATTTCTACAATTGATATCGCTAATCCAAAGGTAATGGCAGGTCTATTTGTCGGTGGTATGCTACCATTTTTATTTTCTGCCTTATCAATGAATGCGGTAGGACGTGCAGCAATGGCAATGATTCAAGAGGTAAGACGTCAGTTCGCTGATATTCCTGAATTGAAAGCAGCTCTTGCAGTAATGAGAAAAAATGATGGAAAGGACCAGAGTGACTGGAGTGATGCTGATAAAAAGACATTTGATGCTGCAGACGGAAAAGCTGAATATAGCAAATGTGTTGATATCTCTACAAAAGCGTCAATTCGTGAAATGATCTTACCAGGTGTAATTGCGGTTATAACTCCAGTACTTTTCGGTTTCGGAGGAGGAGCTGAAATGCTAGGAGGAGTGCTTGCAGGTGTAACAGTTTGCGGTGTTCTTATGGCAATTTTCCAATCGAATGCAGGTGGTGCTTGGGATAATGCAAAAAAGATGTTTGAAGAAGGAGTAGAAATTGATGGAGAGATGCATTACAAAGGTAGTGAAGCACACAAAGCGACTGTAGTAGGTGATACTGTAGGAGATCCTTTTAAAGATACTTCAGGACCATCACTAAACATTCTATTGAAATTAATGTCAGTAGTAGCTTTAGTAATTGCTCCGTTTTTAGCGTAAAAAAATAGGAATAGTAATTTAAGAGGCTATCGTGCGAAAGTACGATGGCCTTTTTTTTGTTGTAAGAATTGGCATTAATATCTTTACTGATTGTCGAATTAGATTCTGCAGATAAATTTAACCCGAAGTATGCATTGGGTTTTCGCCATGAGAGATTAAAATGCAAAGAGAATGGGAGCTAAACAGTTCTTTTGAAGCGCAGGCATGGTCACCATCACGGTGAGCATCAAAAAAGCTGGACGTTACCATTATCGAGGCAGTTTCAGCTCGTAAGAGATATCTTGATACATAGTTCGGGTAAAATGTCACTAGCATGCGGACTAATACCAATTCTTTAGAGTCTCAGGGAATGTGGATTGATTGGCGTTTATGATAAGTCCTTCTTACGTCTACTTCGGAGATAAAAGAAAGTAAGAACAGCTGCGCCAACATCAGCAAGCGGGAAAGAATACCATATCCCATTCAGGCCCCAAAATAAAGGCAATATTAATATCAATGGGATCAAAAAGAACCCCTGTTTTGTTAGTGCCAATAGTAATGCTGCCATCGCTTTTCCTGTAGCCTGAAAGTAGGCACTACCAATCAAGTTGATGGCTATCAAAGGTGTTGCAATTAAAGCAATTCGCATAGCTGGTGCCGCACTAGAAATCAGCTCTGCATTGTCTGTAAATATTGCGCAGATTTGTGGAGCAAAAATAAAAACCACAACAAATATTATTGTAGCAAAAAATGTTGCCGACTTCATCGCCAAGGTAATTATACCCGAAACTCTATTTTTCAATGACGCTCCATAATTGTATCCTACAATAGGAATAAAACCTTGAGTTATCCCAATTGTAGGGAAATTCAAAAACAACATCACGCGGTTTATCAATCCATACACAGAAATAGCCATCTCGCCTCCATATACAAACAGAGAATTATTCAGTACAACAGACAACAAACTAATCGTTGATTGACGTGCTAATGTGACTGATCCAATGGAAGCTATCTCTTTTATTATTTTCCAATCCAATACAATACTTCTAGGCGTTACCTTTAACTCAGATTTCGGTCCTAGAAAATACCAGAGTGTAAATGCTGCACTACATAAATAACCTATTGTAGTCGCCAATCCAGCGCCAAACATTCCCCATCTAAAATAAATGATGAAAATGGGATCTAATATTAGGTTGACAACGGCTGGAGTAATTAAAGTAAACATTGCGATTCTAGGATATCCTTCAGCTCTTATTACATTGTTGCACATCATTGCCCATGCCAAAAAAGGAATACCAGGTAAGACTGCACGAAAATATATACTTGCCGGCTCCAATACGTCCCCTTTACCGCCAAATAACATTGTAATTTCATCAGAAAAAACAAAGGAAATAACTGTCAAGGATATCGAAAGACTCATTGCCAATAAAATCATATTGCCGAATGTCTTTAAAGCCTTATCATTATTACCTTGCCCAAATGCTCTTGAAATGATGGACGCACCTCCTACCCCGGTTGCCATTCCCAATGAACCCATAAGAAAAGTCAATGGTAGAATCACAGTTATAGCTGCTATACCGTTCGGACCGACGTATCTCCCAACGAAAATTGTATCTATTATGGCATAAACCGACAATACCAATATACCTATCGAGGCAGGTATTGCTTGCTGAGCGAGCAGTTTACCTAAAGGTTTTTCCCCGAAATCCTTTTTCTTGTCTATGGAATCTGAAATGAGTCTGTATTTTGTTGATCACAATTGAACACTATGATTTTATCGCAATTCTGCCTGAACATGTCAGTTATATTTATGCTACTAAATCTATTCCGAAATCCTAAAAGAGAATTAATTTCAAACCAAAGTGACCGAAAGATACTGTAATGATATTACACGTAAAATAGTTGCTGATTATCTAAGATATCTTTAACATTTTCTAAATCCACTTGACAATCTTGTATCACACAAACTTAAGACCTATCTCTTAAATAATATGTAGGATACATTTACATTAAATGAGCCTATTCCAATAGTATTACTGCTTGTCTGTTCAGGAAAAAAATTATTATCCCGTGTAAATGAATCCTCAATAGATCTACGAACCGTTGAATTCAAATCATTAACTGCCAAGTAGCCAGCTCCAAAACCCGCCCCAATTTCTAGACGAAATCTATCCGAGACCTTCGCGATCAAACTGAAGGTTGCCTCCAAACCGTTCAAATGCTTCCAACGATCCACCTGAAAACCTTCGCTGTAATCTTCTTGAAAGTAAAAAATCGTAAAATCCCTTGGAGAATGTGTAACCCTATAGATATGATTTACACCAAATGTAGCAGCTACATAATCATTAGCACCCAGAATATATTGTATTCCAGTTTTTAACCTAAAGCCATTTGTATATCTAGTATAAACCGAAGTATTAATGTAAGCTGTCTCTATTGCCAAATTCAATCTTGGGCGAAGTCCTATATCATGACTAAGTTGAATTCCTGAATAGAGATTGGCATGCGCACTAGGGGAATATCCCAAAGCGTACCTCTCAAATCTAATATCCTCTGAATCCGCACTAGGACCATTGGTCGAATCATCAGATTGTGCCTCTGAAAGCGATACTAAACAAATACTGAATAGAAAAAAGAAAACTACTTTCATTCTAAAATTCTATCGCAGTTAAGTACTCAATATTATTAATATCTGTATAATCGTATTGTCTTATTGCATCCGGCCCCACCACCATCATTAGTCCGTCCTTCAAGATAATATCAAATGTTTCAAAACCTTCATCTGACCAAATTTCGATGGGGTCCATTCTGTCACTTACATCGAATAATTTTACTCCTAAATTTCCTTCACACACAAATAGGTAATCACCAGTGATAGCTAAACCTTTCGGAAAGTCCATTTGTCTGATCGTAAGTAATTCTGGCTCTTGAAGGTTCTCAATATTGTATATTCGTAGTTCATTGACCACTCTAAATACAGCATTGCAACCAAAGCCTTCTTGAGTTGATGATCTTAAAGTTACGTAGGCATAAGTGTCATCAGCTACTACTGGATCGCAACTCCCCCACTCCTCAAGATTATCGAAATTGTATACCGTTTCACTTTTACGTAAAGGAATACCGTTCTCTTGTATCACGAATATATGAAGAGCTTCCGATGAACCCACAAACAACACTCCCTCGTGATGATACATGCTCTCAATTTCGAAACCAACATTCTGCTCATCTACTAAGATAGGACTTTCAGTATCAGCAATATCGTAGGTAAATATGTCCGTCTCGTTAATCACGTATAAAAACCCATCAATAGGTAACATGGTAGCATATGAACCGCTCAAGGTTCCCGATGAATTTCCTGAAATCAAAAAGGAAGAATCCTGGGTGCACGAGAAAGTAAATAAGATTAAAAAAAAGTAAATTAGGCTTCTCATTTGATAAATTTAGTTTGCAAAACATGCTGGGTTAGTTAATGTCCGGAGCTCCCACCCCACTACAAATCCTTCGTCGAGATTAACACAATCAAAAACTCCTCGATAATTCGGTGGCCGATACTGAAAAGGATCTTCTATACCAGAATACTGGTCTTCAATAACATCTACAACATCAATATTTTCTATATCCGATATATCAATCACGATTAAATCTACACCATTGTCCGCATAGAGTGTAGTCCCTTGGATCGTAAAATCAGTATTTCCAAGAATAGTTAAGAAGTGAGTAAAAATTGGATCTACAGGATCTGAATTGTCTATTACGTGAATCCCTTGGTACAGTTCATTAATATACAACGTGTTTCCAACGTTAACAATTTTACCTAGCTCTCCAATTTCGCGCGCTGGGCCAGAAGCAATAGCTGAATAATCTTTTACATCAGCATATATTGCAGCCATGCCTTCCATAATTACAGGCACGGGCTCAGGTTCGCACGATGTAAAAAATACTACTCCCACTAAAAGAAATACGTATAAAACTCCCTTCATACTTTAATAACAACAATTTGTGGGTAAATGCTGCTTTTTTCCATTACCAAATATACAACAACAAAATCTCACATTTCCTTTCCCTATATTTTTTTTGGGCTTAAAGCCCAAAAGCAAGATGCGCGAAAACTAAACTTGATAGCAGCGATACAATTACCTATCTTTGCGGGCAATTATATGTGATATGGCAAACTTAATAAACGAAATAGCTAAGAGAAAGACCTTTGGCATAGTGTCCCACCCGGATGCTGGTAAGACAACTCTAACTGAAAAACTACTCCTTTTCGGGGGTGCAATTCAAGAAGCTGGAGCTGTTAAATCGAATAAGATCAAAAAACACGCGACGAGTGATTTCATGGAAAT
>CALBVQ010000117.1 GCA_937969485.1 uncultured Saprospiraceae bacterium
TGAAACTGCTTCGACAATGGGAACGTCCAGCTCTTTTGATGCTCACCGTGATGGGGACCACGCCTGCGCCTCAAAAGAACTGTTGAGCTCCCATTCTCTTTGCATTTTAAGCTCTCATCACGAAAACCTAATGCATAATTCGGGTTTAATGCTAAATAATAATGCATTCAGGAACGAACATTTTATAATTTTGTAGCTTAGTAACTTGAAACAATGTCCCCACTAAATGTTTTGGAATAATAATCTTGCTGTAGTTAAGCCTTACATGGGCTACCTAGCTGGAAACCGAATTTATTGTGTCGCTCGCGTACTCAAAGACTTCAAAGTTGATTGGAGAAAGTCTGGCCGATGGTCACTTTTCGGCGCTAGCCTTAAACGGTTTTATAGCAATGAGATTCCTTTCGCTACAGTGCAAGTTAATTTTCTGAATCACACTTTTATCGTTGATGCCAATAAGGAAGGTTTTATCGTGTTAGATGAGGAAATTCCCATAGCAATGAAAGAGGAAAAGGTGTTGCCGATCAGTTTTAAGATCTTGAATGTTCCCACGACTCGGATTGCCATTTCTGAGAAATTTTTTCAGGGCGAGATTCTGAATCCCGGTGATCCAGAACACATCATAATAAGCGATATTGACGATACCATTATCCACACTAATGTACTTTCCAAAGTGCGAATGGTATACAACTCTATTATGGTCGGTTTCGAGAAACGGAAAATGGTAACCAAGGCAAATGAATTTCTTCAGTTACTCAGTCAACAAAGGAAGTTCCCAGTTTTTTATGTATCGAATTCTCCTTATAATTTATACGAATATCTACGTAGATTCTTGGCCTACAATCAGTTCCAGAAAGGGCCACTATTTTTGCGAGATTTTGGCCGACAAAATACGATTATTCCAGAGGATTCTAGCAGTCATAAACATTACGTAATTGAGAAGTTACTGGAGCGATATCCTGACAGTAGGTTTATTCTTGTGGGAGATGGAGCGGAGCATGATCCTTATATTTATCACGACATGAAGAAGAAGTATACGAATCGAATTGCTTACATTTTTCTTCGAAAGATTTACGATAAAAATCGTCATGAAGTGCTTGCAGAATGGAAGAAGACAATTCCTGACCCTTGTATTTTTGTTTTTGATCATTACGATGAGGCGATCAAGGTATTGAAGAAAGGGGGGTAAGTAGCCTTTCTAGGTCACGTGCGAAGATAATTAGGTTTTGGCTTTCGCCAAAAAAATATGTGACTCGATCTTCAGTATGATCCTTTTACCCTTTGAGTTTAGGCTCTCCTGACGAAAACCTAATGCTAAAAATTATCTACTTCAGCATAAGCGTCAATTACTGCCTGTTCACCTTCCTTTCCTTTCTTACTGTTTCCATGTTCCATACCTATCACACCTGTGAAACCTTTGCTATGGATATGTTTAAATACGTTCTTGTAATTGATTTCACCGGAGGTAGGTTCGTTTCTTCCCGGGTTATCTCCCACTTGAAAGTAAGCAATCTCATCCCATGCCATGTCAATATTAGGAATCAGATTTCCTTCTGTGATTTGTTGATGATAGATATCAAAAAGTATCTTGCAGGAAGGACTATTTACTGCCTTGCATATTTCATATGCGTGGGGTATTTCTTGGAGGAATTGCCCGGCATGTCCGTCGAAATTCAGTGGTTCTAGTACCATGATAAGCCCATGTGGTTCCAAGATTTCACTTGCTCTGCGCATGCTTTCGACTAAGTTAGCTGTTTGATATCCACGCCTTAATGAAAGATCCATATGTCCTGGAACGACAGTCATCCATTTAGCATTTACACGCTTAGCAACTTCCACGGACTTCCGTATGTAGTCAAGGAATTCATCTCTCCACTCTTTTTTGCCTGAGGTAAGGTTCGGTTCGTTCCAGTAGATCTTGTGGGCTACAAACACGCCCATTGTCATGTTTCGTTTGGTCATTGTAGCAGCCATCCTTTCTTGTTCAGCGACGGGACGGCTCATCATTTCGTTATCCTCGAATGCTGTAAAGCCTCGGTCTGCCATGAAATTCAGCTGGTCTACAACGTCCTTGCCTGCATGGTTGGCAAACATCCCTATGTGGGGAGCGTATTTGAGTTTGAATGTATTTTCAGTAGAAACAAGATTGGCTAATGTTCCTGTTGCGATAGTGGAAGCACCTGCGACCATTGACGAATTCTGAATAAAGGTACGACGATTCATAGTTTTAAATTATGTTGAAATATATTACTATTCCTACAATCCACAGAATCTTTATTCATAATAGCACAAAAAAAAGAGGCAATCATAAATGATTGCCTCTAAGAAATTTCTTTAATTAAATTTCCAATTGGGTTATTTTAGCAATTAGTTTACTGCGTCAGATAAACCTTTTCCTGCTTTGAATTTAACAACATTCTTAGCAGCAATTTTGATTGTAGCTCCAGTTGCAGGGTTTCTACCATCTCTTGCAGCTCTTAGGTTAGATGAAAAAGTTCCAAATCCAACGAAAGAAGCTTTCTCTCCTTTTTTAAGAGTGCTTTCGATTGAAGAAAATACAGCGCTTACTGCGTCTCCTGCTTGTGCTTTAGTTATGTCAGCTGCTTTTGCTACCATATCTACTAAATCTCCTTTGTTCATATTACATTATTTTATTAGGTGAAAGAATCTTGAACAGTGGCAAAGATATATTTATATTATCGTCATACAAATAAAAACATCTCTTTTTTAAGCTTGAAAGTCCTATGTTTATTGACTTTTAGTTAAAAAAATGGCTTTTTTTAGTTAAATTTTAATGTTGTGGAGAGATTCAGTCAGAGAGGTTGTAAGCCAATAAAGTTCTATTTTATAGGGGTTTCAGGGTTTTTTGTTGCTTTTGTGTGGTCAATTCTCCGAAGTTGATTTTAGCAAGATTTGTTTAGATGTTAAAAAATTCAAAGGAATTAAATTTTAACAATTAATTATCACTTTTTTGCTCAAAAATTAGGTCATATGAGGGATAGGAGGCTTTAGTTGTGTCCTATAAGTGGATATTATTCGAGGTAATTCTAGGTAACGACGCTTGAATAGTAGCTCTTGAATCAGATTAAATATATAACTTTATCGTATGAAATTTCTTAAGAACAATCGGTTTTTTGCTATCCTAGCTTTACTATTTGCCCTTAGTTTTACAACAGTGAGCACGTCTTCTTGTGCTAGAAAGGTAGGTTGCGAAGCAGAACACAATGTAGGACCCAAGGTTAAAAGAAATGGTACCCTAAGCATGAAGCGCGGTAAAACAACGCTTTACAGCAAGAAACATCGAAAAATACGTAAGAAAAGAAGAAAGGGTAAATAAGCTTTGGGCTCAAGCCCAAAAAAAATAAAGCCAACTAATCGTTGATGTTCTCTAGTTTCTCCACTTTCCGTCTTTGCATAATTGACTTTATCCATAGTGGTAGTATTATAAAGCCTGCGAATAAATAGACATAATAGGTCATCAAACGCCATATAATAGCAATAAAGGTGGCACCCGTTTTCGAAATATAATCACTGTAGAAATTTGCAAATACAACTTCAGCAACTCCGGCACTTCCGGGTGTAGGACTGAAGGCAGTTATTGCATACATAGATTGGTTTCGAGCAGTCATCTTCAAAGTCTCAAATAGATCAAATTCTACCAATTGGGCAATTGCGAAAATCAACAAAGGCACGGTGAGGAATTTACAGAACCAAGCTACTCCAGTCAATATAGAATTCTTTACATGAAACTGTGTCCCTTTTGTACGTAACTGTTTAGAAGATACAGTAATGTCACTAGCTGTTTGTTCTATTTTATCTTGCCATCGCCTTAGTAGTTTACGCTTAGCAAACCAGTTAAGTGTCTTTTGTATCGACTCGGGACTAATAAAAAGGCCGTAAAAGAAGAAGACTCCGTAACTTAACATGAAGAGCATTATAATATAAAAAGAGATGTTGTACGGATTGCTTGAAAAGATGGATTCTACCCCAGGGTACACCAAAATAGCTCCTACGATGGGAATGAGAAATATGAAAGTGACTATGAAGTAGAGGGTGTCTAATACAATAGAATAAATGACAATTGTCATTGATCTTGCAGCAGAAAGTTTTTCTTGAGCTAGAAATATAGTGGCTGTCGCTGAACCTCCTAGTGATGTGGGTGAAATTGCTGATGCAAATTCCCATATAAAAATCAATTGTACACTTTTCTTAAAGGAGAAGTGATGGTCAGACATGATCATCAGACGATAGCTTAAGGCTACATGTCTGATCATATATACAACAATAGCTAGCCCTATGTAAAAAATTGTCCTCCTATTCCAAGATAAGTTTCGAAATTGCTCCAAATCGAAATTCCGATATAATAGGTAGGCGACAACTGCTAACCCCAGAATGATAGGAATGAGCACCTTGGTAGGTTTCGAAACTTCAGAAAGTGATTTTTTCGAAGATTTTGTCATCGCTGTATTTCTATAATTCAGGTTTAATTTATCAAAAAAATGGACTTGGGTTTATGCTGTGAAATCGCTTCTCAGCATAGCTTTTCAGAAAGAAGATTACAATAATATGATGAATTTTCCAAGTAAAAGCCCAAAATCAGTGCTTATCCAATTGAATGTTGGGGGTAATTAGATGATAATATTGGCTATGAAAGTGAATTTTTTCAGTGTGGAGCTTGAACCCAGCAATATGCATTAATATATCTGTTAAGAGCTCAAACTCCTGCGATAATGGGAACTGTTGAGCGCTCATTCTCTTTGCGTTGTAATTTTTGATGACGAAAACCTAATGCATAATTCAGGTTAAAAATAGAACAAAGCTTGTCTATAACTTTTTTATATACATATCTAGCGTTAATTTCGAGGCTAAATACGAATTATGACTTTACTTCTTATATTTTTTGCCGTTTCTATCATCTTTTCATTCTTATGTTCTATCCTAGAAGCGGTATTATTATCAATCACTCCGTCCTATGCAAATAGGCAATTGGAGGACAATCCGAACTTGGGCAAGAAAATTCAAGAATATAAAAAGGACATTGACCGACCTCTTTCTGCTATTCTTACCTTAAACACAATTGCACACACAGTGGGAGCAATCATGGTAGGATCGCAAGCTGCAAAAGTATTTGGTAGCAAGGATATCGGGTTGCCGTTTGGCTACCACCTTTCTTACGAAACTATAGTGGCTGTGATTATGACTATTGCAATTTTACTTTTATCGGAAATTATACCTAAGACTTTTGGTGCAAGTTACTGGAGGAGACTTACTCCATTTACTATCGCTTCGTTGAAGGTTATCATTTTCCTTTTATATCCGTTTGTATGGCTTTCTAAGTTAATTACGAAATACTTTAAATCAAGTCATGTTCATTCGGTACTATCAAGGGAAGATTATATGGCCATGACGAATTTAGGTGAACAGAGTGGAGCTCTTGCTCAAGAAGAGAAGGTGATAATAAGTAATCTTTTAAGTCTTGAGCAGCTTAAGGTTCAGGATATAATGACTCCTCGTTCGGTTATTCACGCAGTTTCGGAGGCGATGACATTACAAGAGTATTATGATACAAGAAAGGATGCTTCTTTTTCACGTATCCCAGTTTTCTCATCAAAGCTTGATCAGTTGGCTGGTTTTGTACTCAAGGAAGATATATTAAAGGGAATAATTGATGGAAAAGGGGCAGAGCCTCTTTCGACTCTATCCCGTAAAATTCCAATAATTGACCAAGGAAAGTCGATTAAAGAGTTTTTTGATTTCATGAATGCTGAAAATCATCACATGGCGGTTGTTGCAGACGAATTTGGTTCGATTGATGGTATCGTTTCTTTGGAAGATGCGATAGAGACGTTACTTGGTTATGAAATAATAGATGAAAGTGACGATGTTGCGGATTTACAAGCTTACGCGCGACAGAAATGGAATGAAAGAGCTAAAAAAATAGGTCTTATTCAATAAGCATTTATATTTACGTTGGTGCTGTTTTAAGGCTGTGTCAAGTATGATTTTGGTTTTCATATTCGCACGTAGCTAGCCGTATAAGATGATTGTAATATGTCTAAGGAATATAGTTCATACTTGATAATTGTGGTATTTCTTTTTTGGGGTATAACCCCAAAGGCTCAGACTGTAGGCGTAGTGCAACATGGAGATAATGTGGAACCTGGGTATGTTCTGTTTTCACCATTAACTAATTCTAAGACCTACTTAATTGATGAATGCGGTCAGGTTATTAATGAATGGCAATCTATTGGTAGCCCTGGAATGTCGGCAAAGTTTACAGGTTCAGGGGACATCGTAAGAGCGAGAAGAACTACATCACCAGTGTTTAGCGGAGGTGGAATAGGTGGTGCAATAGATGGATATAGCTGGGACAACGAATTAATTTTTAGCTATGATCTTGCAGATTCTAGTTTTCATCAACACCACGACTTTGAGATGCTACCTAATGGGAACCTACTGGTTCTGGGATGGGTATATATTACACCTGAAGAGGGCGATCAAGTAGGTAGGGTTACCATTTCTGGTAATGGAATGTACTCCGAGAGAATCATAGAAATAAGACCAATTACAGAAGATTCATTTGATATTGTTTGGGAATGGAACGTGTGGGATCATCTTGTTCAAAATACGGATGAGGGAATTCCAAATTACGGTGAACCTATTGATTTTCCTGAAAGAATAGATGTTAATTTTACTAATGGTGCTAACCCATCGGTACAAGATTGGTTACACGCGAATTCACTTGACTACAATCCTGAGCTTAATCAGATAATACTGAATGTTAGAAATTTTGGTGAATTTTGGGTAATTGATCACAGTACTACTACGGAAGAAGCAGCAAGCTCAGAAGGGGGGAATTCAGGTCAAGGTGGCGACTTACTATATAGGTGGGGGAATTCTTCAGCTTATGGAGTAGGAGACAATACTGCTCGTATGTTATTTGGGCAGCACGATGCGCACTGGAACAAGAAGGGACTACCCGGTGAAGGAAATATCCTAGTTTTTAATAACGGACTAGGGAGGCCAGAAGGGAATTATACGACAATTGATGAAATTACTCCTCCATTAAACGGTTTTAACTACGATATTGATGGCTTGTCCTATGGACCTGAAAGTGCGACAGTTGTATATGGTAAACCAACAGGTGAGAACTTTATTTTTTCGCAAAGAATTTCTGGTTCACAGCGACTTTCCAACGGTAATACCTTGATTTGTGTGGGGAATAGTGGGCGGTTTATTGAAGTGGATGATGAAGGCCAGCGTGAATGGGATTATGTAAATCCGTCAGGTACTTTTATTGTAGAGCAAGGACAAGACCCTCCTTTAAGCTCCAATTCTGTTTTCCAAGCCTTTAAATATCCATATGATTTTTCAGGATTTACTGATAAACAAATGGAGCCGGGAGAAAAGATAGAAATCAATCCGCTTGATAATTGTAATCTGCCACTTTTGACTAGTATTGAAGAGATAGATTTCAAAAGTTATTTTGATCTTGAATCTTCCAGACTAGTAGTAGAGAATAACTCGAGTCAAAAAATTCGCTCTGAAATATACAATTCAATGGGCCAGCTCGTTGATACTTATGAAGTAGGTGCTTACGAGCATGCTTCTTATAGTTTAAGTGGACTTAATTCTTCAACTTATTTTGCTTTTTTTTGGGCGGAAGCCCAATCCCTATTACCAACTAAATTTGTGTTAATCAATGAATAGAGTTATAATACTATTAGCATTTGTGTTTTCATTTTCCTCAATGAATGGGCAGCAAACCGTAGGGTTGATTTCTTACAAGCCATGGAAGTCGATGGATGGCTATAACCTTATGTATCCGCACAATCAACCTGATGTCTTTTTACTTAATAATTGCGGTGAGATTGTTCACGTATGGGAAGGAGAAGAAGGTAGACGTCCAGGAAATACAGCATATATTTTAGAGAATGGAAATGTTGTCAAAACACACAGATCTGCCGATATTTCAGGTGACGCTATATGGGCAGGAGGCGGAGGTGAATCAGTGGAAATTGTTTCATGGGAAAACTTAAGTTTATGGACATTTTCACTTAATACCGAAACAGAGCGCCTGCACCATGACATAGCTGTGCTACCGAATGGGAATGTGTTGATGGTGGCTTGGGAAAAAATAACAGAGGAGGAAGCAATAGCGATGGGGCGAGATACGGCTTTATTAACTGAGGGAGAGCTATGGCCAGATAAGATTATAGAAGTAGATCCTACGAACGACGAAATTGTGTGGCAATGGCGCGCATGGGATCACTTGATTCAGGATTTTGATGAGACAAAACCAAATTTTGGTATAGTTTCCGAAAATCCAGGAAGGATAAATGTCAATTTTGATACTAATGCTGGTAAGGCAGACTGGATGCATGTAAATGCAATTGATTACGATGCACTAAATGATCAGGTTATTATCAGCGTCCCTACTTTTAACGAAGCATGGGTGATTGATCACAGTACTTCTACTGAGGAGGCTGCATCGAGTAATGGCGGATTTAGTGGAAAGGGAGGAGACCTGATGTTTCGATGGGGGAATCCCGCGGCTTATGATCAGGGAACAGCTGATGATCAGAAGTTATTCTATCAGCACGATGTACAGTTTATTGATGACTTCTTGTTGCCTTCACATCCATTGTATGGAAAATTTGCAGCATTCAATAATAGAGTAGGAGAGGACTTCAGCACGGTTGTAGTGTGGGATAACACATATGACATGTATGATGGTGCCTTCTTATTTGAAAATGATAGGTTCCTACCTGAGGATTTTACAAGTAGTACCACCCATCCCATCCC
>CALBVQ010000118.1 GCA_937969485.1 uncultured Saprospiraceae bacterium
AACGTCCAGCTCTTTTGATGCTCACCGTGATGGTGACCACGCCTGCGCTTCAAAAGAACTGTTGAGCTCCCATTCTCTTTGCATTTTAAGCTCTCATGACGAAAACCTAATACATAATGCGGGTTTAATAATTCTTGAAAATAAAGTGAAACCTTAAAACAGAATTGGTATTACTACTTGAGGAGTTGAAAAACCCTTAAATATATCATCCTCTTGATTCTAAAACCTCTGCCTTTCCTTATGTCTCTATTGAAAGCAGCTGGTGCTTTACCTATCAAGACAGCTACTATAGCTGCTTTTTCTTACCACATATTGCTGATGTAGAATCAGAACTCATTAATCTTTTCGACTTCATAGAGCCGCAACCTATTCCAA
The DNA here is from genome assembly GCA_937969485.1 of uncultured Saprospiraceae bacterium. Classification (GTDB taxonomy): domain Bacteria; phylum Bacteroidota; class Bacteroidia; order Chitinophagales; family Saprospiraceae; genus JAHDFB01. The sequence goes on from CALBVQ010000118.1 coordinate 376, forward strand.
ATATTGCAATCAAAACATACATCAATAATTCACCTTTTCGTTTCATCTCTATATTTCCAATCCTTAAGAAGATGACAGACTTAACCTCGGAATCTCATCATAAATTTATATAATTCAAGTCATATGATCTTGTCAAAGTCTAATACTTCAGCGTCAACGAAATCCTCTTCCTCTCTTTATCAACTTCGATCACTGTTGCTTCGATCGGTTGTCCTAATTTCAACTTCTCACTAGGGTCAGCAATGAAATTATTGGTAATCTGTGAAATATGAATCAGACCATTTTCCTTTATTCCTAAATCTACAAATGCACCAAACTTGGTCAAGTTATTGATAATACCTTTCACCTTTGTTCCGGGATACAAATCATTTATGGTATTAATGCCTTCACTGTAATGAAAGGCTGTAGCTTCTCCACGTGGATCAACACCCGGTTTCTTTAGTTCTTTTATGATATCTTGTAAAGTGGGTAGACCTATCGCATCTGTAGTATATCGATTCAGATCAATAGCTTCCAGGCTTTCTTTCGATGTTATTAGCGATTCTAGATCTAGTTTTGCATCCTTTGCTATTGACAGTACAATCTTGTAACTTTCAGGATGCACACCTGTGTTGTCCAAGATGTTATGTGAGTCGGGAATACGCAAAAATCCAGCACTTTGTTCAAAGGCTTTTGCACCCATTCGAGGGACTTTTTTCAACTCCTGCCTACTAGCTATTCCGTTATTTTCTTCTCTAAAATTGATAATATTTTGAGCGAGCGTGGGGCCCAGTCCTGACACGTACTGAAGCAAGTGCTTACTAGCAGTATTGACATTCACCCCTACCATATTTACGCAATTAATTACTACCTGATCGAGTTTTTGCTTTAGCTTACTTTGCTTTACATCGTGTTGATATTGCCCTACCCCAATACTCTTGGCCTCTATTTTTACTAGTTCGGCGAGCGGATCCATCAATCGCCTGCCTATTGATATTGCTCCTCGGATAGTCAGGTCAAGCGTAGGAAATTCCTCTCTTGCCACTTCGCTTGCTGAGTAAATACTAGCTCCAGCCTCATTTACCAAATGTATCTCTATAGATTCGCTTACCCATGACTTTAACCACTTCATAGTTTCCCTGCCTGCCGTTCCATTACCCACCGCAATCGCGTCTATGTGGTACTTTTTTAGTAACGCCTCGAGGGTACTTTTGGCGGAAGCCAGTTCATTCTGTGGAGGATGTGGATAAATGGTTTTACTAGTAATAAAAACTCCATTATCGCTGAGAATCGCTACTTTACAACCCGACCGAAATCCGGGGTCCAGGGCCAAAATGTTTTTCTCGCCCAAGGGCGACGCCAAAAGTAATTGTCTAAGGTTTTCGCTAAATACTTCGATGGCCTCATCATCTGCTTTATCCTTTGCATGACTCTTAAACTCCGTGCTAATCGACGGAATCAACATTCTCTTAACAGCATCGTGGAGCGCCTTTTCCTTTTCACGAGCACACTCGTCTTTCTCCTTAATGAAATATCGAGTTAACCTTTCAACTAATCGCTCCTCATCAATAGAAATCTTGACGCGGAGAAACTTCTCGTCTTCAGCTCTGTAAATGGCTAACAATCGATGAGAAGGCACCTTCTTGAGCACCTGATCGAAATCAAAATAATTCTTGTACTTCTCAGCCTCTTCTTTCTTGCCCTTGATCAACTTCGCTACAAGGCGCGCGGTTCTAGAAAACACGTCTCGTGTAATCTCTCGAGCTACGCTATGTTCATTAATCATTTCTGCAATAATATCACGTGCCCCAGCAATTGCATCTTCCGTGGAAGTAATTTCTCTATTTAGAAACTGCTTTGCCGATCGCTGTAAATGATCTGTTTTCGACCAGAAAATCAATTTAGCCAAAGGTTCTAAACCAGCTTTTCTCGCCACTCCTGCCCGTGTCTTTTGCTTCCGTTTGTATGGTAAATAGAGATCCTCGAGTAACTTTGCATCCCAACAATCTTCTATTTTTCTTTTGAGCCCCGCAGTAAGTTGATCCTGTTCTTTTATTGTTGTAAGGATGAACTCTTTCCTTGCACCAAGATCCTTGTATGCTTTGTACTGATCAACAATTGCCTCTACCTGAATCTCATCGAGCGATCCCGTAGCCTCCTTTCTATATCTCGCAATGAAGGGAATTGTCGCACCTTCATCAATCAACTCCAAAGTATTTTCTACACTTACCTTCGAAATTTGCGTCTTCGAGATGATAAAATCGAGCAAGCTCTTGTTCATGTATTTTTTT
>CALBVQ010000119.1 GCA_937969485.1 uncultured Saprospiraceae bacterium
CTTTATATTGGAAAGCAGATTAAAAGAGACAAAGTTACTTTATCTTCAACTTATATTTATTTCTAGGGATAGTATTCAGTTTCTGTATAGAATAAAGAAAATTTAGAGATGCATTCCTACAAAACTAATTATCCTATCCAATGTATCAAAAACATCAGGATCTCCCCAACCATGCCCACCTTCGGGATAAAAAATATAGTTATTAATTACGCCGTTACTTTCTAATTCATCCCTAAGAATTTCTCCTTGCTGTTCGGGAACTAGTAAGTCCAATCCTCCGTAAAATGAAATAGTAGGAACAGTAGAAGATTCAACTAAATATCTTGGACTAATTGATCTATAATAAGCTTCATTCCCCTCTATTGGTAAACCCATTATGATTTCTACATTAGAAATTAATTCAATAGTCTCTTCATCAGTTGCCTCCGAATAGGAGCTATGGGTAAAGTCTGTAGGTCCAACAATATTACCTATGACTTGTATATCAGAATTTTCATCATTCTTATAACTGTATAACATAGAGAGGTGTGCCCCAGCGCTTAAACCTACAAAGGCAAATGTTGGATTTACTGAATAATCTTCAGCATTTTCTTTGAAGTAGGTTATAAATGTTGATATATCTTCCATTTGCATGGGCAAAGGATTCTCAGCTAAATCTCCCAGTCTATAATTGAGATTCGCAATAGCGTAATTTTCTGTAAATTCTTTAAGGTATTCGTAATAACCTTGAATATCTCCTTTGTCTCCTTCTACCCATCCTCCACCATGAACAAAAACAATAACTTTTGTAGTTTCTTTGGATCGATTTTCAGGTAAAAAAAGATCAAACTTTTGAAGTTCTTCGTCTCCATATTCGACATCTATTAGTTCGACATCTTCTGACGTATCTTCAATATTGGGGTCGGCTGTTTGAGGGTCACATGATAGTAAAAGAATAATAGAAAAAGAGAGAGAAAAAACTAATTTTTGAGACAACATATTTTTGCGTATTGAACTATCTTGTTAACGAAAAATTTCACACTAGTAGTATTAAAAAGCTGCATGTTACTTCAAACTGTAAAACTGTGCTTCGGCTCCATTATTAAAAATAGCAACAAGTGTATTTTTCCCAGCCTTCATTTCTCGCACTTCACGAACATCTTTGTAGGCGTTGATTCCTGTTTTGGATGTAGGAACAATTTCGAATGTATTATCGTCTTTTTGGATCGCAGCATATCCAGTTCCAGCATCACTTCGAGTAGTCTCTACTTCTCTGTTATAGTAGTTTCCAGCTGCAAAGAAATCCTTTTTCCCATCCCTATTGATGTCCATTACTGCAAATCCAAAGGTCGGCGAAATCTGTGCCATATTCGGTAATTCAATTACATCAAATTTTCCATTTCCATTGTTTCTGAAATAGCTAGTCGCAAACGTGTAAACTTCCTCCTTTACTGTATTTGCTCCCATCTTGTTATCTAGAACTTCGGTTATCGTCGCGGACCCAAAATCTTCGTATGTCGCAAATTCACTCTTTACGAAGGGCATCTGCTCACTACTGCACTGACGGCCACGCACAGGGTACAAATTCCCATCACTCCCGTAATATCCTAAGTAAACATCATTACTTCCATTCGCATCGAAATCATCCACATACAATTTAAACGGCTGCTCTTCTGAAGCCTTGAATTTCAAGTTCTTACCTAAATTTCCAGCAAGAATATCCAGATCCCCATCTCCATCCATATCTACTACTTCTAACCTATTCCACCACCCGTCACTTTTGCCCAGCTGAGCAACATCCGTTTTTTCCGACCATTGTCCATCATAACTGTAAATACTAATCGGCATCCACTCACCTCCCAGTATTAATTCTACCTTTTTGTCGCCGTCAATATCAGCGAATATCGCATCAGTTACCATCCCCATCTCAATCTCGTCCTTCTTTACGAAATTCCCGTCTACATTTTCAAGGAAATAACTCAATGGCGCATACCCATATTTCCCAGGTGTCTGACGACCTCCTACGAAAATATCATTGTCCCCATCTGCATCATAATCTCCTATCGCAACCGCACCCGTACTCACGTTCAAGCCTGCTATCTTACCTTTTGAGAATGTTCCACCATTATTAATGTACAATCTATCAGCATAGATCTTATCTCCAGCAGGGCTCTCATTGCCTCCACTTCCTACATATAAATCCATATCTCCATCTCCATCCGCATCAAAAAACTCAGCAGCACCATCCTCGTAATTCTGATCTTTGCCAAACACTCCATTCTGTGCTTTCGTAAATTGACCTGACGCACTACCTAGGAAAATATTTCCTGAAACACCGCGAGCCCCTCCCATATACATATCGTCATTTCCGTCGCCATTAATATCGGCAACAGCAACCACAGGCCCTAGTGTTGACATCTTATGTGGCAAAAGAATCTCTTTTTTATAATCGTCATAGATATTGTCCATATACACTATCGATTCGTTCTGCTTCACATTCAAAAACATCGTAGCGTTTCGCTTTTTCTGATAGGTTCCTCCTGCGTCACTATGTTTAAGTGTGATCGTTTGATTTGCTAGCAAGTCATTATAAATTGCAGTTTTACCGTCAGGCCACTTAACCATTAATTCCGCTATTTTATTTTGGGCTTTAAGCCCAAAATGTATAGCATCTTCACAGCTTGACATATATCCTCTGTATGGATTTAACTGAGCGCGCTGAACCTGATCTCCATACGTAATCTGTACTTCGGCTCCATATCCATGCGTATTTCCAGCGGGTCCTTCCAGGTTTATCTTGATGTAATTATTCAATCCCAAGTCGTTGGCCTTATTGTCGTACAGGAATGCTGTCATGTTACTGTTGTTAATTACAAAGTCCATGTCTCCATCATTGTCAAAGTCTGCATATGCCGCTCCGGAAGACCATGAACCCTTGTCAAAATCCCATGCATCATTCATTTTAGAGAACTCTAAATCCCCGTCATTACGGTACACAAAATTTGCGATTTTTACAGATGGCGCTTTGTTCGAAACTTCCAATGGATCATACTGTACCTTGGTACCATTCTTGATTGCTTCTTCCTGAGCTTTCTTAAAGTAATCTTTTCTCCAGTTGTCGTAATCCTTGTTTCTCACTTCCTTGTAAACGCCATTCGTAATCATCACATCTTGTAATCCATCTTGATCAATATCAACGAAAAGCGGTGCCCAACTCCAGTCTGTATTACTTATTCCACTTAATTGTGCAATTTCACTGAACATTCCATTTCCGTTATTCAAGTGCAGTGCATTGAACATATACTGGTGATGATAACCATTCGCTGCTAACTTCCAAAATTTTTCAGGATTCATTCCTCCCATATTCGTCTTCTGGCGGAAATTATCCTCTGCAACCATATCTACTGAAAAGATATCCAAGTTTCCATCGTTGTTAATGTCAGCTATATCTACTCCCATCGAGAAATTACTTATGTGGCGGAACGACTGTTCTCCTACATTTTCAAAACTCCCGTTCCCCTTGTTTCGTAATAACAAGTCAGGTTCCTCGTAGTCAGCCGCAATCATCAGATCAATATCTCCGTCCTGATCGAAATCAATAGGATTTACTGATAATGTGTAGCAGTAATTTGTCACTCCTCCTAGCTGTGTGAAATCGACATACGTCCCATTTTGATTCTTATAAAGTCTATCAGTGTACTGGTAATCCTTTTTATTTTTCATGTCCTGCTTAGAGAAAAAATCATTTGGAGGTTGATTACCGATGTAGACATCGAGGTCATTGTCTCCGTCCATATCGAAAAATGTCGCACAGGTTGAATATCCGGTGTCTGCCAAGCCATAATTTGCCGCAGCTTCTGTAAATGTGGAATTTCCATTATTGACGTACAGTAAATTTCTTCTCTTGTTGGGATCAGTATGCATGAACCTGTTTACGTAAATATCGTCGAACCCATCGTTGTTGATGTCTACAACGGATATTCCCGTGCTGTAATAATCTCCCTGTAAAATCCCAGCTGCTGTTGTAATATTCTCAAAGGTCATATTGCCTTTGTTTCTGTACAGTTGATCCTTTCCTTGTGTAGATGCAAAATACACATCTTCAAAACCATCGTTATCTACATCAAGAACAGCTACTCCTGAACCTTGCAGTAAACCGTCATAGGTAAACGAATTGATTACCATAGTTTCCACGATTTCGTTATTGAAATCAAGTCCACTCTTTTCAGAATCAACAAGTTCTAAAAGTTTTAAGCTCGACGTATCCTCCACTGTCATTCTCTCCTTGTTTTGGCTACAAGAAGATATTATAAAAACAGCACATACTATACTGAAAATCTTATACATAGGTCTTAAATTTGGATGGCAAATGTATGATTTATTTTGCAATCAAACGATGGATTTATTTCCGTATAATTTTCCCCGTTTCCGTCCTGCTAAATTTTTCTATAAAATATATTTGTTTAGGGGTTTCATATTTCGATAGATTCTCTTGTATTATCTTCGTAATCTCACTTGATTCTGGACCCTCTATTTTCATTACAAGTCGTTGCCCCAGTATATCATCTTCTTCGTGCGTCAAGTAAAATTCGCGAGTTATCAACTCACTTATTTTCTGCTCTATTTGCTCTGGATGGAGTTTTATCCCACCGGAATTCACCACATTGTCATATCTTCCTAACCATATGAAAGCCCTATCATTGATCAGCTTTACAACATCATTCGTTATTACTTTTGAGATCGAGAGATGTTGAGTATGAATCACCAAGCAATCTCTTTCATCTTGACTAAATGTGACTCCTTCCAACGCCTTATATTTCGCTGATTTTTCTTTCCCATTTACTCTTCTCAAGGCCACATGTGACATCGTTTCTGTCATGCCGTAACCCAGATAAATACAGGTGTCTAGGTTTGCTATTAAGTGTTCTAGCGTTGTGTTTATTGGGCTTCCGCCCAAAAGTAAAGTCTCTATATTTTGTATGTTGTCTTTGAATTCAGATTGTAATCCTTCCATCAATTGATGAGGTGTCATTACGCCAAAAGTGAAGGCCTTTGTACAGAATTTTAGTGGATTTGCGCTGGGTTGAAAGAAGTGAAGATCTGTATTCCATTCAAGCGAGCGGACTAGCATCATCTTACCTGCGATGTACTTGGCTGGAAGTGGATTGAAGTGCTTGTCTCCTTCTTTAAACTTAAAAAACGAACCTGTTGCAAACGCACTGCTCGTCATATCTGCCTTAAGTAGGTTAATGATTTTTGGTGTACCGGTAGAACCTGAGGTCTGTGCCTTCAAGTATTCCGCTGAATCCCGCCATTTTTCAAGAAATAGATAAACTTCCCGTTGATAGTCTTCTTTAAAACCTTCCAGGCTCATTGCTAGTAGCTCGTCAATTTCATACCTCCGATCTTGAAAAGTAATTGAACTAACCATCTTTCTCAAGTCTTGAGTAATTCCAGTTAATATTAGGATCATATTTCATAGAGTCATCCACAATTTGTAAAGGTGAATCAATATTATTCTCATACAAAGAACCTGTGCCAAGTCCTTGGAAATTATTCTTCTTGTGTGCAAATGTATACTGGGAAATGGCGTTCAAACATACATTTGATTCCAGAGCTGAGGTGATCCAGTAGTCCATTCCGCGCTCGTTACACAAGGAGATCCATTCGTCACAAGCTGTAAATCCTCCTACTAAACTAGGTTTAAGAACTATGTAATCTACAGCAAGTGTGTCGAGTAAGTTAGCCCTTGATTTCAGGTCAGAGTGATGAAATAGTTCTTCATCGAGTGCGAGTGGAATAGGGCTGAAATTATTAAGTGAAATATGTGCTTCGTGATTTCCAACTTCAGTCACTTGTTCTATAGAATGCACGTTTATCTTTCCTAAAAACTCAAGCTTTCTTTTAGTGTCATCGTTATAATCCCAAGCTCCATTTGCATCTACTCGTATGACTAGGTCATCACCGGCATTATCACGCATATATTGCAATAAGAATTTTTCCTGCTCCCAATCTATCGCGCCTACCTTCATCTTGATACATCGAAACTCCTTTGCAATCTTATCGTCGATTTGCTTTTTCATAAAAGATGAATCACCCATCCAGATCAAGCCATTGATAGGGATACCTTGTTGATGGTTGTAGAAGTCATTTTTGAAGTATAGATCTGTTCCTTCATTTTGCAAGGCTAGACGAAGCATTTCTATGCCACATTGAATGGATGGAAATTCGGGCAAAAGGAGAGAATTTATCTCTCCATTCTCGATGGCTTTGCATACAATCGCTAATCGATCTTCGTAGTCTGGTCTATCATCAATTGAAAGCCCTTTTAGCAAGCCACATTCTGCCCAGTACACTTGATCTCCTTCCTCCCAACGAATGAAATAACTTAGTTTTTCAAACAAGATTCCTCGAGAGGTGCCAGCCGGTCTGTAGAATTTCAACACATATTTTGTATAGCTACATTTCCCCATTTCCTAGAGCTTTATTTATCTGCATGAAATAGTTATCTAGCACCTTATCGTTGTCGGTGGTTGGGGTAAAAATTTCTAAGATTGCCGCTTTAGATTTCTTATCAAAGAAGTGGCTTAATTCAGTGCGGAGTTGATCCCCGTTGGTTGCTTGATGATAATCAAGTCCGTACGTCTTGGCTGTGTGTTCAGCATTTACGTGATGCCGCGATTCAAAGTATTCTTCGAGTTGGTCAGTGCCTTTTGGTCCTTTGATTATTCTGAAGATTCCGCCTCCTCTGTTATTTATGACAATGATACGAAGAAGAGGGCTGATATACTTATGCCACAAGCCATTGATGTCGTAAAAGAAGCTGACATCACCACTCATAAGAACCGTGAGTTTGTCTGTATTTAACCAAGCCGCACCTGCAGCTGTTGATGTACAACCGTCAATTCCGGATGTTCCTCGATTTCCGTGATAAATAATATCATAGCGTTGAGATATCAACTGAATGTATCGAACAGCAGCACTATTACCCATCTGGACAAATGATCCTGCAGGTAATGCCTTTATCAATTGATTGTAGACGTAAAAATCTGAAAATGGAACGTTTTCTAAAAATTGATAATGCACCGATTTTGTAGCATGCTCTAGGTCATCCCATATGGCTGAGTAGTCACTTTCTTTGGGCTTAGAAGCCCCCAAAAATAAATTAAAGAAACCTAGTGGTGTATCTTCTATATGCACAGTTAAGGCATGGTAAGTATCCACTAAATCAGGGTGAGGATCAATATGCCAGTGATCCTGCAGATCCATTTTGTAGAGTAGGTTTTTTAGTTTTTTTGAGATTAAATTGACTCCGAAAGTAAGTAAGATGTCAGGAGTAAATGCCTCTATGTGTTTTTCTGTTATTCCTTCTATGATTCTATCGATAGAGGGATGGAAGTTCTCATCAACTAGGTTTCCATGAGTCTCTGTGAGTACAACCACTGAAGGATCAGAAGAGATAGCGGATATTAGCCCTTGTAATTCAGTGTCTTTTTCTATTGCTCCGATTACGATCAACTTTTTTGAAACTGAATTCCATTTTTTACTTAAACGCTGGATTTCGGTAGCATCAACTCTGTGTAAAAAATTAAGCTTTTCAACCTTTCTTGGCATGATTTCAGGCTTGCCGACTGTGTCATACAAAGGCTCATATAATGGTACATTCAAGTGCACTGGTCCTTTGACCTTCCCGTTTGCATACAATAAAACTTCATTGATCAACCGAGCTGCATAGTCATGTTTTTCTGTATTGGAAGGAAGAGTGTGAGATTTTAAAATGTAATTATTGAACACATTATTTTGACGAATCGATTGACCTATTCCTTGATCAATCCACTCTTCTGGTCTATCCGCAGTAATGGCTAGCATTGGTATTCTTTGATAAAAGGCCTCGGCTAAAGCGGGAGCATAATTAAGGGCTGCTGTGCCACTTGTGCAACAAACAGCTGTAATTGTTTTAGAGAATTGTGCCAAGCCCAATGCAAAGAACGCTGCTGCCCGCTCATCAGGGATTATGTAACATTTAAATCGAGGATCTTCATTAAACGAAATTGTAAAAGGAGCGTTTCTACTACCAGGTGAAAATATGATGTGTTGAACTCCATGTTGGTGACATAGTTCCACTACGTGAGAGACGATCGTATTTTTGGATATCATAATTCTAAAATCTGTAACATTACATTAACAATAGTAAGAATAAAAAGATGGATATAAAACTCGATTTTTGCGATTTACTGTAGTATCTTACTTTCTTCTCACTAAATTTCAATGAAAAAATATGGCTAAGATTCTTGTTACAGGTGGTTGCGGTTACATAGGAAGCCATACCATTGTTGACCTTGTCGAACATGGTTATGAATGTGTTTCCGTCGATAATTATTTGAATAGTGATCCATCAGTTCTGGAGCAGATAGCCTCAATTACAGGTAAAAAGGTAAAGAACTACCCAGTTGATCTTGTCAATAAGGAAGCTCTGAAGGAAGTTTTCAAACAAGAAGATATATACGCAATCATTCACTTTGCGGCACTAAAAGCTGTAGGTGAATCTGTGGAAAAGCCTCTACTTTATTACAGAAATAATATTGAAGGACAAATCAACTTGCTAGAATGTGCCTTGCAGAATAATATTTATCACTTTATATTTTCCTCATCATGCACAGTTTATGGTCAGTCGGATCACCTTCCAGTAACAGAAGAAACGCCGATTGCAAAAGCTGAGTCACCTTATGGTTATACCAAGCAGGTGTGTGAAAGAATAATAGAGGACTCAATCCGTAACAAAGAAATGAATGCGTGTTTGCTGCGGTACTTTAATCCAGCAGGTGCACATGATTCTTTGCAGCTTGGTGAATCGCCAATTAATCCCCCTATGAATCTCATTCCTGTGATTACAGAAGTTGGGATTGGAAGTCGACCTGAGCTGAAAGTTTTTGGCTCGGATTATGAGACAAGAGATGGATCTTGCGTGCGAGATTACATTCATGTAATGGATTTGGCGAACGCACACACTAAGTCACTTCAGTACCTAGAAAGTAAAAATGTAGATTTCGGAGATGCCGAAGTTTTTAATCTTGGAACAGGTGAAGGTACTACGGTATTAGAAGCGATTAATAGTTGGGAAGAAGTTAGTGGCGAAAAATTAAATTACTCTATTGTAGATCGTCGTGAAGGGGATATTCCTGCAATATTTGCGGATTACTCCAAAGCCAAAGAAAGTTTGGGTTGGGACCCAAAAAGAGGTATTGGTGACATTATGAAAACTGCGTGGGGATGGGAGAAAATACGTAGAGAAAATATCGTAAAATAGCCATTGCTAGAAGAAATATGAATCAATTCTCATCAATCTTACTTAGCATTTTATTCCTATTGATTGCTCAATGGGTTTATGGCGGTGTGGGAGAACCGAAAACGCTTGAAGCTGTGCGTACAGAGGTCAAACCAACAATTGACGGTGTAATTGATGATCTGTTTCGTAATAGTCCGTTCAAAGCAGAAAACTTTGTTTGCTTGAATCCTACTCCTGGTATTCCTTCTGCTTACAGAACTGAAGTTTTTATAGTTTATGATAATCAGGCAATTTTTGTTGCGGCGCAGCTGTACGATGATAATCCACAAGAAATAATAAAAGATCTTTCACCAAGAGATGTATTTAGTAATACTGACTTTTTCGGTATTGTCTTAGATCCATATCGGACTGGACTTACTGGATTTTCTTTTTCAGTCTCAGCTGCAGGAGTCCAGCGTGATGCAAAAACAACTAGTGATGGAGATGATCGCAGTTGGAATGATGTATGGCAAAGCGAAGTCAAAATAAATAAAGATGGATGGGCTGTTGAGATGGCAATACCATATTCTGCTTTACGATTTCCAGTTGAAGAGGTTAGTGATTGGAATATCAATATCACTCGGTCGGTACGGAAGACAAGAGAAGAGTCTTTCTGGAATCCTATAGATCCTGAACTTGATGGATACCTTAATCAAATGGGGACTCTCAAGAATATTAAAAATATCGATTCCCCTCTTCGTCTATCACTGACTCCATATGTTGGAGCTACTTTGAATACATATGTGAATGATGCGGGGAATCAAGATGTCTCTACTCAGTTTGCAGGAGGTGTGGACATAAAGTATGGAATTAATGATGCCTTTACTTTAGATATGATTTTGATTCCAGATTTCTCGCAGGTGAGGTCTGATGTGCAAGTGTTGAATCTTTCTCCCTTCGAACAAAGATTCAATGAAAACCGTCCATTTTTTACTGAGGGCGTAGAATTATTTCAAACAGCTGATGTGTTCTACACGAGAAGAATAGGTGGACCGGGTCATCTAATAGGGGAAGTAGCGGAGAGAAGTGATTTCGATAGTTTTGTTAGCTTGCCTACTAATAATTTAGTCAACGCAACCAAAGTTTCAGGCAGGACGAATAACAACACTGGATTAGGCTTTTTCAATGCTGTCGAAGTAAAAACACATGCTACTTATATCGATTTGG
>CALBVQ010000120.1 GCA_937969485.1 uncultured Saprospiraceae bacterium
TGGTGACCACGGCTGCGCTTCAAAAGAACTGTTGAGCTCCCATTCTCTTTGCATTTTACGCTCTCGTGACGAAATCCTAATGCATAATTCGGGTTTAATAATTCTTGAAAATAAAGTGAAACCTTAAAACAGAATTGGTATAAGATATCTATTACGAGCTGAAACTGCTTCGATAATGGGAATGTCCAGCTCTTTTGATGCTCACCGTGATTGTAACCACGTCTTCGCTTCAAAAGACTGTTGAGCTAGTATTCTCTTTGCATTTCAACCCAATTTATTAATTGGAAGGTTGTAATGAGGCTTGAACTACCATTGAAATATGAGTTTTCATGAATGAGGCATAACATCGCTATGATGAATGAGTGAAAATTAGCGAGCGCTATATTTCGCAGGAAGTTCAAGACGTAATAAACTTTCCAATTGATAATTTTGGTTCAAGCTCTCATGACGAAAACCTAATACTAATTCGGGTTTGATGTTTTACCTAAATCAACCATCCACGCCCTTTTCTTTTGGCGGAAGCCAATCAAAAAATAGACATAATGCACTGTTTAAAAGCTGGTGGCACAATGCTGCAAAGCAAAAAGGGGAATAGGGCTTACGAAATAATCAACTGTACTTATTGTAACACCAAAAACAGCAACTGCGCGTAGACGATTTTCAAGACGAGAGAAATAGGAAAAATGAGGGTGTACCCCAAAATAGGAAGGTTGTTTTTCGTCCTATTCAAGGCAAATTCAAGTACCGCTGGCTGATTACTCACAAGTCCTAAAAGTAAAGTAAATGGAATTTTGATAATCTTATATCCTATGATAATAGTTAGCATTGCCGTAAATAAGCTGATTATGACACCTCCTACAAAGACCAAAATTCCAGTTCCTCCTGTCACCGATTCTAAGAATGCTGGACCTGAAGCAATTCCTATTACAGCAAGTAAAATAATCAAACCAAGCTGCCTTAATGTGACATTCACGCTGTAGGGCAATGTCCATACAATAGGGCCAGTTCGTTGCAATGCACCTAAAAGTAGTGAAACTACGATCGGTCCTCCTGCTAGACCTAGTTTGAAATTAATTCCACCAGGTAAGCTAAATTCGATTGTACCTAACAATAAACCAAGTGCAATCCCTAGCCCGAAAGAGAATAAATTCAATCTAGAGGCATCAAAATAGCTATCCCCAAAGAATTCACTCAACTTGTTTAGATCCTGTCTTCTTGCAACGAAGCGAATTCTGTCTCCCAATTCCAGAATTGTGTCACCTTTAGCCAACATATCTACATCTCCTCTTCGAATCCTAGTCACAACTGCAGTAAATTTTCTGTCGAGTTGCAGTTCACTTAGACTTTTTCCCACTACGTATGGGTTCGAAACAAAGATTCTTCGGACATCATATTCACTTCGATCATACGACAATTTACTATCTACATAACTGCCCATGACAGAAGCTACTCGATCTATTTCATCCTTAGAACCCACAACCATCAATTGATCACCGACTTCAAAAGAGGTGTCCCAATTAGGCAAAGAGATATCTGCGCCTCCACTTGCATATCGACCAAAAACGACATTCCATTTATGCTGAGCAAATAAGTCTCTTTTACTAATACCTGCGATATCTGCATTAGTAACCTTTATAGTTGTTGAGGTTAAGTCTTGTGAAACGTTGTAGTTTTTGCTTAGTAATTCCCTTTCTTTTTTGTAATCAATCTTGAATATTCGTTCGAGCAACAGAATTGCAATTATGGCACCCATTACACCCATAGGATATGTAAAGGAGTAGGCAACAACTGCCATTTCAGTTAAGGTACTTCCTCCGTTCGGGCTATTGCTGATCTGTTCGATAACTGCAGCTAGAGCAGGAGTGTTTGTTGTACTACCAGCGTAAATGCCAGTTGTAGTCGCAGCTTCGAAGCCAAAGGCAAAGTGAATGACAACAGCTAATCCTGCAGAAAGAGATAGCATAAGAACTCCGAAAAGGATGTCCCTACTTCCATTTCTTTTAATAGAATCGAAAAACACTCGTCCAGAACCAATTCCTATCGAGTACACAAATAGAACTAGTCCTAACTGGAATAGAATTTTTGGTATATCTACTCCAGGGAACATTGCACCGAAAACTAGACCCACGAAGAGGATAGCAGCAACGCCTAGACTCACACCCTTATACGATACCTTGCCCGCCAAATAACCTATCGCCGCAACGACGAAAAGTAATACGAGCGGATTTTCAATGTAAAATTGTTCCACAAATTCTTTTTAGTCCTATAGTAATTTTGCTAAAAGCAAGCTCATTGACACCTCTTTCTCAATAATCCCAGTAAGTTCATTAATCTTTATTCGCTTCTGTACTAAGGTGTCTCTGTCTCTGATAGTTACTGTATCGTCTTCAAGAGTATCAAAATCGATGGTAACACAATACGGAGTGCCAATGGCATCTTGTCTTCTATATCTTCTTCCTATCGCGTCTTTCTCATCGTATTGGCAAGGAAAATGTAGGCTTAGTAGCTTGTATATTTCTTTTGCCTTCGAAGTTAGTTCTTCTTTATTTTTAAGCAAAGGAAGAACGGCAACCTTGATAGGAGCAATTGCAGGGTGTAATTTCAAAACGATTCTAGAAGATTCCTTTCCATCCGCATCAGGGACAGTTTCTTCTTGAAGCGATGTACTTATTGCAGACAAAAACATACGGTCAGCACCTATAGAAGTTTCCACTACATATGGCACGTAGTTTTCATTCCTTTCCGGATCGAAATACTGCAATTTTTTACCACTAAGTTCTTGATGTTGTTTTAGATCAAAGTCAGTTCTAGAGTGGATCCCTTCCAATTCTTTGAAACCAAACGGAAAATCAAACTGAATATCGACTGCTGCGTTGGCATAGTGAGCAAGGTTTTCGTGATCATGAAACCGTAATTTCTCCTCAGGTGTTCCAAGAGCAACATGCCACTTTATACGCATTTCTTTCCAGTACTTATACCATTCCATTTCTGTGCCTGGAGCGATGAAAAATTGCATTTCCATTTGCTCGAATTCTCGCATTCTAAAGATAAACTGTCGGGCTACAATTTCGTTACGAAATGCTTTTCCTATTTGTGCAATTCCAAAAGGAAGTTTCTGCCTAGTTGATTTCTGAACATTTAAGAAATTAACAAAGATTCCTTGAGCTGTTTCCGGACGTAAGTAAAGTTTACCTTCCTCGCCTGCTATATTTCCTAGTTGAGTATTAAACATCAAGTTAAATTGGCGAACATCGGTCCAGTTTCTTGATCCACTAACTGGGCATGCTATCTCAAGATCCTCTATGATTTTTTTAAGTTCAGGCATGTTAGCATCAGTCATTGCTTTTGCTAATCTAGAGCCTATCTCTGCTATTTTATCAAGGTAACCTTTAACCCTTGGGTTAGTCTCTTTGTACATGTCCGCATCGAAGGTCTCGCCGAATCGCTTCGCAGCTTTAGTGACCTCTTTATTCACTTTACCTTCAAGCTTAGCCATATAATCTTCTACAAGAACATCGGCTCTGTAACGCTTATTACTATCCTTGTTATCAACCATAGGGTCATTAAAAGCATCCACGTGCCCTGATGCCTTCCAAGTCTTAGGATGCATAAATATCGAAGCATCTATTCCCACGATATTTTCGTGTAATTGAGTCATTGATTTCCACCAGTATTCTTTGATGTTGTTTTTAAGCTGAACACCATAAGGGCCATAATCATATACGGCTGCTAAACCATCGTAAATTTCACTTGATTGGAAGATGAAACCGTATTCTTTACAGTGTGAAACTACTTTCTTAAAATCCATTTTAAATTGTTTTATGGGCTCAGGGGCCCAAATTTTTTATAATTATCTAGCGATTGGCACTAGGTTAATCTGTAGATTATCGCGTATTTGCTTTTGGAATCAAGCCGCAAAGGTAAATTGCTTATTCTACATAGGAAAGCTATTCAGGCTTTACCTTGCGAATTCAACACAAGAAGATTTAAAGATTGTAGTAAAACTTATCCTTAAACCTCAAGAGGTTTCAAGCTAAACACATTGTGGAACGGTTGTTGATCTACTAGTTATGCCATTTGCTTAATCCCATTAGCAACTTGGTGGAAATAAACACTAAAACGAATATGAACCAACTATCAACCGACAATGGTAATGGTCTTCGTATGAAGGCTACTTACAGAATTCCAACAATGAAATCTCAAAACCTCCGGTGGGTTTCAGTAATTAATCTAATTCTACTTCTAGCTTGCACATTCCTTATATCCTGTAAAGAAGAATATCCTGTGCGTGTAATAGGCAAGGTTACGCATGCTGTTACTGGAGATGCAATAGAAGAAATAGAGATTCGCGTGGAAAATATTATATGCAGTGAATTTGCTCCCATTTATTGTGACCAACAAAGACTGTTGGAAAAAACGAATGCAAATGGAGAATTTGATTTTTCGTTCTTTCAGGACTGTGACTCTGAAATTTATGCCGAAACTCCCAATGATTCCAAGTTTTATGGACACAAGAAGTTTGTTTACAATGAATTAGCAGGAAGACAGGACGAATTGAGTTGTAATAATCGACCTATGATATATGGAGAGGAAGGATATTACTATGAGATTACTCTGCAACCACAAATGTATGTAGATGTCTACGCTGTTGATGATCCGAACCTTGATTTGACTTCTTTTACTTTTAACGGAGAAGAATTGCAAATTGTCAAATCTTCCCATTTTCAGAAGAGGTTTAAAATTGACATTGATTCGTATTCAGGAGATTTTATGTTCATTTCGAGATTTAGTAACGCGAGCGAAACTAAAGACTATATTCCATATAATTATTTAGAGGAAGATGATTTTACATATGAGCTGAGATATTAAGGGTTTTCTTTACACTGTAATTCTTGTTAAGATGATCTCACTTAAGTTGGGTTTGCACAAGTAATACCGATTCTGTTTTAAGGTTACACTTTATTTTCAAGCATTATTAAATCAAGTACAAGGCAGAAAAGGCAAGGATAGCCTTAGCTATCATGAGTATTTCTAACAAAGTAATTGCTTTTATAAACTTGAAAATATGCGAAATTCTAAAACAGAATTGGTATAACTGCTGAACGTACTTTCTTTTTCAAGTTTTAGTGGGACTATGAAAGCTTGAAATTTAGGAAAAGGTCATATCTTGTGCATAGAGATTTAAGAAATCGTTTTATTACGTCTTGAACTTCCTGCGAAATATAGCGCTTCGCTAATTTTCACTCATTGATCATAGCGATGCTATGCCTCATTCGTGAAAACTTATATTACATTGGTAGTTTAAGTCTCATTACAACCTTCCAATTAATAAATTGGGTTGAAATACAAGGAGAATGGGAGTTCAATAGTTCTATTGCAGCGCAGACGTGGTGTCCATCACGGTGGGCATCAAAAGAACTTGAAGTTCTCCTTATATGAATTGTTTGAACTAGCAATAGATATCTTAATGCATATTTCGGGTTAAATACAAAATTGATATTACCCAATAAACAAACACAAAAACATTTAATGAAAGAAATACAACTTGTTAAGTTTAGTGACCTTGAAGAGAAGAAACCACTTGGTAAGCAAATCAATGGTTTGGACTTAGTAGTAATAAGATATGGCGACCAGGTGTCGGTACTGTACGGCAGATGTCTCCATAGAGGAGCATTGATGTCGGATGGTCATGTTGAAGGTGACAATATCATTTGCGGAGTGCATGATTGGGATTACAGAATTGATACAGGAGTCAGTGAATACAATAATAAAGAAGCACTACATAAATTCACGTCGATAATAAAGGATGGAATTGTTATTATTGACGAAGAAGAGGTAGAAGCATATTTAACAGAACATCCTCAGCCATTTAACAGAGATGCGTATCTAGGGCAGTATGCCGATACACATCCCGAAAGTACCGAGCCTTATACTGGTTATATTAAGGAACTCTCAAGAAATGGCCTAAAGAACTGGGGACATCACGGGCCATCGGCATCAATGGGAGTTGATAGAAATACCTTGCCGAAATGGGAAAGTATTCAGTTTCTTCCTGCCCAACTAGCTTCAAGACCACTGCTTGATGAAGAGTCAGTTTCTACGAAGGTTGTGATAGGAGGAAATGCTAAAAAGCCCTTGGAGTTAGATATTCCAATGTTTGTGTCAGATATGAGTTTCGGATCTCTATCAAAAGAAGCCAAGATTGCTCTTTCTATGGGGGCGGAGATGGCGGGAACAGGAATATGTAGTGGAGAAGGCGGAATGCTTCCAGAAGAGCAAGCAAATAATTCTAGATATTTTTATGAGTTGGCATCTGGGAAATTTGGATTTTCGTGGGACAAGATAAAAAAAGCTCAAGCATTTCATTTTAAAGGGGGACAAGGAGCTAAGACAGGAACAGGTGGTCATTTACCTGGTAATAAGGTGACGAAAGAGATTGCAGAAGTTCGTGGTCTGAAGAAAGGTGAGACAGCAATTTCACCAGCAGCTTTTCCAGATTTATTTACAGCAAAAGATTTTAGAGATTTTGCTATCGAAGTACGCGAAAAAACAGGAGGAATTCCTATTGGATTTAAAATTGCAGCTAGTCACATTGAAGCTGATATTAATTTTGCTTTGGAGGTAGGAGTAGACTACATCATACTAGATGGCAGGGGAGGAGGAACAGGATCTGCACCGACTATCTTAAGGAATAATATTAATGTACCTACGATTCCAGCATTAGCACGTGCGAGGAGACATTTGGACAAACTAGGACGAACTGATGTGACTTTAGTTATCACTGGAGGACTTAGGGTGGCGGAGGATTTTGCAAAAGCCATGATGCTGGGAGCGGATGCCATAGCTGTTTCGAATTCAGCCTTGCAAGCGATAGGATGCCTAGCTATGAGAGCATGCAATTCCAATAACTGTCCTGTGGGGATAGCGACACAAAAGAGCCATCTCAGGCAAAGGCTGATAATAGAAGCCTCAGCGCAGCAGCTCAAAAACTTTTTTGAAGCCAGTAACGAATTAGTTAAGGTAATTGCAAGAGCATGTGGTCACGATCACGTTGGTAAGTTTAATCATAATGACTTATCTACTTTTGATCATGATATTCATAAGCTTACAGGAATTAGCTATGCAGGCGTAATACCAATTCTGTTTTAAGGTTTTACTTTATTTTCAAGAATTATTAAACCCGAATTATGCATTAGGATTTCGTCACGAGAGCGTAAAATGCAAAGAGAATGGGAGCTCAACAGTTCTTTTGAAGCGCAGCCGTGGTCACCATCACGGTGAGCATCAAAAGAGCTG